>NZ_JASOER010000020.1:0-27752 GCF_030212665.1 Pauljensenia sp. UMB9872
CAAGCCATCAACCAACTAACTGTGGCATACCCCAACCGATTCGCTCAGTATTTATAAACCAAGCCCCCACACACAAACAATCGGACACTCTCAGTAAATCCGCAAGACGATACTGGGACTTGAGACTTGCAACCACTCGGGTACGAGTTATTGCTCTTTGCACATCAAGTCCCTTAATGCTTTTAGGTAAGCATTCTCCGCCTGTAAATACTCCACCTGACGGCGTAACTGCTCAGTCTCAGACAAAGGCTTACTCGGTTTAGACCCAGACTTAGCAGGCCTGCCTTTAGGTTTAGGACGTAACCCGTCCTCACCTTGCTGCTCATAAATCCGAGCCCATTTCCTCACTAAATCTGGCCTGGATAGTCCAAGATCTTTAGCAATACTCCCACGAGATTCACCAGCAAGGAAACGCAACACTGCATCACGCTTGACTTCAAAAGGATAAACACTAGTGTTTGGTTTTCTCACAAGTACAACACTGCCACGAATCTGCCAGCGATCATACAAATTCCTGGCCGGCTTTTTAGCAACACCAACCTGCCTAGCCGCACTCTTGTAACCAAAACCCTGCTCAAACAAACCCACCAGCACCGCACGCTGCTCATAAGTCAACGTAGATCTCGGATGCATACAAATCCCCCGGAAGAAAAACTGAATAAATCAGTCCAACTTCCGGGGGACAGTTCACAGACAGGGAGGCCACGTCTATTTGACCAGGATTCTATTTGAACTGCGAACACAGTTCCTTCCAGTTCGGCGTAGCAGCCAGAACCGTGCCCACCAAGATAACCACGCAGCACACGATCTGTAGGACGCTGGGAACGGTTCCCTGCAAAAGGAATGCGAAGATCACCGCCCACGCAGAGTAAGAGATGTTCAGTGCCATTCCTCGTGAGGCGCCGACTGTGTCGATTGCCTTGTAGTAGAAGAGATACGAAGCCGTTCCGGCGATTGCGGCAATCGCGATCACGCCAGTTCCCGCCGTCGGGATTGCACGGAGAGTAAACCCGACGACCCCCGCGATCGGGGCAACAACAATGACATACACGAGCGCCGATGTTGTTTCACGAATATGGAGGGCAGTCTCATTGTCGACGGCATCGTCACGCATTCCCCACGCGAGAATGACAGCTTCGGAGCCCCAACCAAAAACACAGGCAAGAGCGGCAATGACGCCAAGGACAGGGTTGCCCTCGGTAACCGTCTGCGTGGACGAATAGCCGATCATCACGATGGCTCCAAGAGCACAGAGCAAAGCAATAATCTGCTTGGGGCTCATACGTTCTTTCAGGAATACGAACGCCAAAACGGTACCCACGGCCGGATAGAAGGTGGAAATGATGGCCGTAAAGCCCGGCCCGATGTGGTTGATCGCAATCAGGTACCCGGTCATACCGAACGGACCACCCAGCAATGCGCCGAGCATGACGGCTCGACCCGATTGAGTCTTCACCGCAACTAAGGAGTCATGCAGACGACCTCTCAGGCCCATATAAACAAGCAGAACCAGGGCGGCTGTCACATCGTGCAGTAGCGCTGATGAAAGCGATGATTCTGACGCATCGAGGAACGGAACAAAGACCAATGCGAGAGCCAAGATTGACGTGTCCAAGCCCCAAAGAGCACCCGAAAAAATACCCCACTTCATTGCGTGTCTCCTCTTCAGTTATCCAGCTCGGCGTTCTCGTACGCAGCAAGTAATTCGTTGAGTTTTCCGGTTGCGTGCGAGTAGTAGATGTACAGCCATTCACCGACGTTGTCGCCCTCTGCTTCCTTTACGAGCGACCAGATGTACCAACACCACCCAGCAAAGACAACGTATGACCAGAAGTGACGGTGTTCGGTTGGGGTGGGTGTTCGACCGAAATAGTATTCGAGGGCTTGGGTAGCAAGCTCATCGGTGAGATCGGTCGTGCAGACGACCATTGTTCCGAAGTCAGCTGCGATATCGGACATCCCCGCATATTCCCAATCGATCAGGTCAAGATGCCCGTTTTTAGAAACAAGGAAGTTCAGGTTGAAGAAATCGTTGTGACTGGGACCCAGGGGGAAGTTGTCCGCATCGGCGTGTGTCTTCAGCCGAAGAACCTTGGTGCGAAGCTCCTCATATCCAGGAACGTCGATGGGACCAAACTGTTTCAGAATCTCTTCGTATCGCAGACCTTCAGTGACGAAATCAAAGTTGCGAGTGAGAGTCTTCCCACTGTCATGTAGGCGTCGGGACATCTGCATCGCGCGACAAAGCTCGTCGGGATTCGTCACGTCAAGGTTGCGACAATCGGGGATAAAGCGAGAGATCTTCCATCCTTGAATCGGGTTGGAAGCAAGGAATGTCGAGTCTAGTTCCAGTTCACTCGCCAGATTCAGTGCTTCGCTTTCAGCTTGGCGGTCCACGATCTTGTCAGTTCCTAAACCCGGATGGCGATAGACATACTCTTTGTCTCCCACGGCAAAGTGGCATGACAGATTAGTAATTCCCTGCTTGAGGGGGTAGACATCTTGGATGTCATTCACGTCGCAGTTCAATGTTGCCGTGATGTTGTCAAAAATCTCGGAGTCAACATTCTCCATGAAGAACGGGTCAAAAGAGCGGAGTTCATCAAGAGAATCAAATTCGTTAATCAGGCCAGCAGGGTATTTGCGAATGACCATCGAGAACTGCTTGATGTTGTCGACGTAGATCTGTTCCCAGAGCTTCGGGGTGGTTTCTGGAAGGTGATAAACGTGCTCAAGGATCTCCACAAACGTGGCTGAGAATTCACGGTCGAAGTAGACGTGGCCCAGCATAATCCACGCGTCATGTCCGCCAATGTCAACGCCGGTAATACGACCGCCGCCACCGGTCGTCAGACACCACTCATCGGTCTCGCCTTCAACATACTGGGCGGAGTAGTAGGCGTGGTAAACGTGGGATTCGAAAGGATTCTCGGTGAAGTAATCGTCGGACGAGCAGACGTAGGTATTGGCCAGTTTGTCGCGTACCAACCACAGCGAACCATTGTTGTTTCGCGTGGCGTATTCGGAGTTCACAACGATTTTCACGCCGTACTTTTCGACGAGATAGAAGAAGTATTCTTTCCTGTAACCGACAACGACGGTGATGTCTGTAATTCCGGCTTCGTGGAGCTGCTCGATCTGGCGTTCGATCAGAACCTCTCCGCGAACACGCAGGGTCCCCTTCGGTCGTTCGTAGGAGATGGGGGCGAAACGTGATGAGAGACCTGCTGCCATAATGACTGCGTTATCGACAGCATATGGCGCGAGAGCTTCCAGGCCAGCGTCAGTGATCTGACGGGCCGCAAGATATCCTCTCGCTTCAAGTTCACGAACAGCCGAGTTCACACGTCCTAATGACATACCCGTCATTGCTTGGATTTCACGCTGAGTGAGCGTTCCTTCGTGACAGCTCACTGCGTAAAGAACATCGAATTGTGCGTGTGACAGTGGTGCAGACATCAGCCATCCGTTCAAGAATTGTTTTCCGAGACTCATGTTCAAACACGAGTCTTATGCAAACAATTATGAACACGTGACGTGGTGATGTCACGCATTTTTGTGCGTTTCACATATTCTCAGCCAATGTCAACGAAGCGGATACGTGCACTCCATCGGCTTTCTGGCACGTTATTCACCAATAACAACGCGTGGCACTCCCGCCCACCACTCGGGTGAGGTCACGCGACGCCCATCGAGTAGCAGACGAATTCCTGGGCAATCCGCTGGGGTTAGCGTGCGGTACAGCGCGTGATCTGCCTGCACAATGGCACAGTCGCACGCATCAGTCCCAAGATGATACGGCTTCCACCCGAAGCCTCGTAACTCATCGTCTGAGTACATCGGATCATGGACGGCGACGTTTGCCCCTCGAGCGCGCAGAGCATCGACCGTGGCGAACACGCCGGAAAAGGCCGTCTCTTTCACTCCTCCGCGGTACGAGGCGCCGAGAACCGCAACTCGTAGCCCCGCTAGCGAACCCAGCACAGACTCCGCGCGGGACACCACGTATTCCGGCATCGTCGCGTTGTAGGAACGCGCAGTGCGCACGATTGATGCATCCGGGTCGGTCGACAGGTAGAGGCGCGGGTAGACGGGAATACAGTGTCCTCCCACTGCGATACCCGGACGGTGGATATGCGAGTAGGGCTGGGAATTGCACGCGTCGATCACTCGCTCAATATCAATCCCCACTTTGTCCGCATAGACTGCAAACTGGTTAGCCAGGCCAATGTTGACATCGCGGTAGGTGGTTTCAGCGAGTTTCGCCATCTCTGCAGCCTCGGCGCTTCCCATATCCCAGACCCCGTTGGGGTAAGGCAGGTCAGCGCGCTCATCAAAGTCGAGAACCGCTTCATAGAAAGCGATGCCCGCTGCTGTTCCCGCGTCGTTCAGCCCACCAACCAGCTTCGGGTATTTACGCAGGTCAGCAAAGACTCGGCCGGTCAGCACACGTTCGGGTGAGAAGACAAGATGGAAGTCTTTCTCTTCCTTCAATCCCGAAATCGACTCGATCATCGGCTTCCACCGGTTGCGGGTTGTACCCACAGGTAGCGTGGTCTCGTAGGAGATAAGAGTGTTCTCAGTGAGATGGGTGGCCAGCGAGCGCGTCGCATCGTCCATCCAGCCGAAATTCGGCTCCCACGTCTTGTCATTAACGAAAAGCGGAACAACAAGGACAACAGCGTCAGCGCCGGGAATCGCTTCTTCATACGACGAAGTCGCACGCAAACCCCCTGAAGCAACAACATCACGCAAGTATTCATCAAGGTGCGCTTCACCTGGGAAAGGCTCGACACCCTTATTCACCAGGTCAACGGTGGTTTCATTCACGTCGACGCCGATGACGTCATGCCCTTTCATTGCATACTGCACGGCCAGTGGCAGTCCAATTTTTCCGAGGGCAACAACAGCGATACGCATGGGTACTCCTTCAGGGCTCTGTTCGCCATCAAGTATGCGCTGAAGAAGGGGTGACTATCCTGATTCACGCGCGGAGCGCCGGTATCCGTGGGCGCACGCGCCAGATAGATAGAATGAATGCCATGTCGCGTCCCCAGATTCTGGTCCTCTCTTTTTCTCCGCTTATGCGCGATGCCCGCGTACTGCGTCAGCTCAGCGTCGTTGCTGAGTTTGGTGACGTCACGACCTGCGGATACGGTCCTGCGACGCCCTATTCCACGCATCATGTTGAAATCCCAGCAGGCGCAGCCTCGTTACCCCAAACTCCACTGGGAGTTGTGCGCTTGGCACTTCACTGCCACCGCGCATCGGACTTGGCAGCCCCCGGTACACGCGCAGTCATTGACAACTTACGGGCACGTCACTTTGACGCAGTGATCGCCAACGATGCGCGCGCTCTTCCGCTTGCGTACGAGGCCGCCCAGTCTGCACCGATCTGGGCTGACCTGCACGAGTGGGCGCCGGGAGAGCGCACCCACGTTGCAGCGTGGAGGATTCTTGTTGCGCCGTGGATCGATTCGGTCTGTGAGCGTTATCTTCCCAGGATCGCGCATGCGACGACGGTTGGCACCGAAATTGCGAAGCTCTACGAGCACCGTTATGGTGTTCGCCCGCAGCTCATGCGTAATGCCGCTCCTTTCGCAGACCTCACGGCATCGGCTACTCCTACAAACAGGCCACTACGCATCGTCCATTCGGGTGCGGCAGTACCCGGGCGTAGCCTCGAAACAACGATTGACGCAACCCTGGCTACGGACGGTGATTTCAGCCTTGATCTGTACTTGGTGCCCGGTGGCGATAAGGGCGCTTATCTCAAAGAATTGAAGGCGCGAGCATCCGGTTCGGACCTCGTTCGTTTCCACGATCCTGTCGCTCCCGCGCACCTGCCGGCTACCTTGAACGCCTACGACATTGGCGCATTCTGGATGCCACCGGTGACAACAAACGCGCGCCTCACGCTACCCAATAAGTTCTTCGATTTTGTGCAGGCGCGTCTTGCTCTGTCAATTGGGCCGAGCATTGAAATGACCGCTTTACTCGAAGAACACGAGCTGGGCGTCATCTCCTCCGGGTACGAGGTTCCTCAAATCGTTGATTCCCTGCGCCAGCTGACACCAGAAGTGGTTGACCAATTCAAACAGGCTTCGCACACCGCCGCACCCGAGCTCTGCTTTGAGAAGGAAGCAGAAGTTGCGCGCGCAATTATGTGCGACATGCTTGGCGTTGTGTAGGGGCTAAGCATTCGCCACGCCGAGCACCGTATCGGCGACTCGCACAGACGACACTGCGACAGAGCGATTGTCCACAACCCACCGATGTAAACGCGCACGATCACAGCGCGGATCACTGTCATCAAGGGTTGCCAACTCAACCATCGCATCACACACCGCATCAACATCTACATCAACTGCGCACCCCAGGTTTGCTTCCGCCACGTCGAGTGCAGCCTGCCCGGGACCAGCAAAAATAACAGGAGTTCCCGCTGAAAGGGACGACAAAATCTTCGTCGGATATGCGTAGTCGTAGGCGCCGGGCTTCATCGAGGCAAGCGACGCAGTGGCGAGCGCGTACCAGCGTTGGGCTTCCTCGGCGCTGACAGTTGGGTGGAATTCAATTCCAGCAATCCCGCGAGCGCGATCGCGCAACTTCGCCCACGCACTCCCCTGCCCCAAATAAACAAGGCGCGCCTCCGGAAGCTTCTCCTTCACCTTTTCGAACGCGTCGATAAAGATCTCCGGAGCGAGCCACTGGGCGACTGTGCCCGCGTAGAGGAAGACGGGGCCTGAGGTTTGGGGGAATCCTTCGGGGACGAGGCCACGATCCTCACTCAATTCGCCGTCGCTTGTTTCATCGCGGGTCGTGTCAATGCCATTGGGGACGACGACCGCTTCCCGACCTGAAATGGCCTGGACTCGATCCGCGACGCCTTGGGATACGGCGATGACTGCCGTTGCTCGCTTCATAGCGGTTCGTTCCATCCACGTCACCGCGTCAACGACACGTCCAGTGGTTCCTTGGGCGCGTGCTGCGTCCGACACGATATCCGCTGCAAAGTAAATGTGAGGAATACGCCGTATACCGCATGCCATAGCGGTAACAAGACCGGTGGTTGGTGGCGGTTCGTTGACCACTGCATCTGGGCGTTTCGCCGTGAGCAGGCGGAAAAAGAGCGGAAGGTCGAAAGACATGTAGGGAAGGTATCCGCGTACTGCTCCCGTTGCGTCGCGAAGAACCGGCCAGCGCCTGACGTCGATATCGTTCATCCACGATGGGAGCGGGAGGCTCCGCAGTGATTTTTCGGGCTTTGAGGTGAAAACACGAACCTTAGCCCCGCGCGCATGCAGGGCACGAGCGAGAGCACTCAAGCGAAGTGCCGCGGCCGCTGGATCAGGCGTAAAAGTACGAGTCGCAATAACGACACAAGCCTGTGATCGCGATGGTGAGCGTCGTCGTTTCACCCTTTAAGTGTGCAGCACTCTCCCCTGATACTCCAAGCAGGCACCGTAATGGCACAATTGCACGTATGGGTCCGTCTATCCTGCGTCGAATGCGAGCTGAGCATCCTCAGCTGGCACATATTTCGACGCTTCTGACGGGAACCGTCATTGCACAGCTGATTGTCCTTGTGACAACCCCCATCATCGGGCGTCTCTATACTCCCGAAGATATTGGATCGTTTGCTGCATTCCTTGCTGTTCCTCAGATTGTCGCAGGCGTGAGTGCTGGCAGATACGACATGGCAATCGTGCTTCCCGCCCGTGACAACGAGGCGCGACGCCTTGTCCGCGTTTCGCTCACGCTGACATCCATCGTTGCAGCGCTGACGTCCGTACTCTGTTGGATCTTTGCCCGCCCCATTTCCCGCGCTTTAAACCACGAGGAATTGGCAGGGATTCTTGGCTGGTCAGGCATTGTTGTCATGTGCCTTTCCGTCACGTCAGTGATGAATTACTGGCTCACTCGGCTCGAACGATTCTCAGCCATTTCATCAAATAGGGTGCTCAATTCTGCCGGTATTGAGTTGAGCCGCATCGGAGCCCCGTTTGCTGGCTTATCTCCCCTAACGGGTCAGATTTTCAGCCAGTTCTTCGGGCAGATCCTCTCTACTTCTGCTCTGCTGTATCGTGGCCGATCGAGCCTCGTCGCGCCCGAGACTGGCGGACGCACCACGAAGCAACTCCTGCGCCGCTACCGGCGAATGCCATTACTTAACGCTCCCAATGTGTTGGTTGATGCTGTGCGAGTCAACGGAATCGTCCTGCTGATTGGCGTGTGGTATTCAGCTGATCCGCAGGGGCAGTTTGCCAAAGCGTGGCTCCTCATGCAGGCGCCCGTAGCTCTGATTACCAGCGCAGTTTCTCAAGTGACCTATCGTTCCCTCGCTGTTGCACCCCGCGGAACACTGCTGGCCACAGTCCTCAGGTCGATCCGTTTATCCTTCTTTGCCTCCATCGGCCCCTTCGTTCTGCTTGCCTTGATCGCTCCTTCGTTGTTCCCCTGGTATTTGGGGGTCGGTTGGGAACAGTCTGGGCTGATTGCTCAAGCCCTCGTCCCCTGGCTTCTGCTCAATGTCGTGACATCGCCGATTTCAACGGTTTTCGTTGTCACAGACAGGCAAGGTCTGATGCTCGCTTTCGCGTGCATGTATGCGGCGATTCCCCTTGGAATCATCCATATCATGGGTGGTGCAGGCTTTTCGATCGTCACCACCCTCTGGGTTGTCTCCAACGTCCAGGCACTGTTACTTGCCGGCCTCATCGCGCTCACGGTTCGCGTTGCTAGAGTCTGGGATAAGTCTGATAATCCGGAGTCTCTCCCCGTTACGCCAAGCACTAGTGGCGTGGCGCCCATGACCGTCGAACAGGCAGATACCGAATGAAAGTCACGCTTGCCAAAGGTACCCTGTCGATTCCTCCCACGTATTTTGCCACCTCCCATGCACTCGCAATGTCGGATATCGACTGGACCATCGTGACTCGTACGGCGTACATCGATGATCCATCGATGAGCATTCCTGTTCTCCAGGTGGTTCCTGATCGTCTTGCTCCTACAGTTCAACACGTTGCGAAATGGGCGTATGGGCACGCCATGACACGCATGATTGTTGCCAGCCACCCCGACATCATTCATCAACAGCAGGCAACGTGGTCTCTTCCAGCGGCTCGAGCATCACGCGAGCTCGGTGTTCCACTGGTGACAACCTTGCACGGCGGGGATGCCTATCATCATTCCAACCTTGGAATCCATCTTCCCTCTATACCTAGAAGAGCTGGGGCATATTGGAATGACCTCAATATTGAGGCTGCTTTCCATCAATCTACACAGTTGCTCGCCGTCTCTCAGTTCCTTGCTGACAAAGCTGTTCAATCTGGAGCAGATGCCCGCAAACTGACTGTTCATTACCAAGGTGTCGATACCAACTGGTGGACTCCCGCCACTTCTTCCATCGCCGGCGAACGATCTCCGTTTGCCACCGATGATCCAGTCCTGCTTTTCGTCGGAGCGCTGAGCGAGCTCAAAGGGGTGCCCGCCCTGCTTTCCGCTCATGATTCCCTGAGTAGTTCGTACCCCCATCACCTTGTCCTGATCGGAGATGGGCCGCTGCGTTCTCAAGTCGACGAGGCCGCGACCACCGACCCATCAATTCACGTGCTCGGGCGCGCAACAAAGGAAGAGGTCCGCACGTGGATGCGTTGCGCGACCGGCCTCGTACTCCCAACCCGGACAACGAACGGTAGAGCCGAAGCCGCCGGACTTGTCCTTCTTGAAGCGCAAGCGTGCGGGGCCCCCGTTATCGCGAATCGGGTCGGCGGAACTCCTGAAATGGTCGCGCCATCGTGGAGTGACCATCTCTCCTGGGAGCATGATGTGCAATCCCTTGCATCCCAGATGACAGCCCTGTTGAGCATGAACGAGTCTGAGCGCGAAGAACGCGCTCAGCGTGCGTCACGCTGGGTCAAAGAGAATCGCAGTATCACACGCGCAACCAAGCAACTACGGGATATCTACAGTCAACTCACACACTCGTGAGCCTTGTGAGCGAGCGACTTACCGAAAAAACACCGTGGGCGTGTGAGGAGTATTCCTCACACGCCCACTTTGCTGTTTCTGGTCATCTAGCTGCGCACATCCGGGCTTTCATGAGAACTTCGTCTGAAACGGCACCGGTTCCACCGAGAGCGACAACCTTCTTGGGTTTAACGTCCTTCAAGTAGTCGCAGACACTGGAGGGCAATGAAGCGGTTTCGGTCAACAGACGAGGACCATCGGTGAGGGTGCCTGATGCAACACCATCCATGAAAACATCGCCACGGACAAGATAGACAATTGAAGGCTTTGTCGGATACGAGTGACGCGCTGAAGCAACCGACGTGGAGTAGCGATCTGTCCCTCCGAGCGAGGTGGCGCCAGCAGCTAGGGACACCGAGCCCAGCTGATACTTCTTTCCACCCAGCTTTGATGCCAAAGAAGCAGACGCACTATCCAAGCCAACTCCCGGCTTCGCCAAGAGAATCGGCCCGTCTTCGGCGTTCGCAGCAACCAGAGCGTCAGCTGAACCAACCCCGTTCACACCCAAGCCATCTGCAACGTAAACCGCTGCGGATCTCGTGGGAAACACGTATGAAGCAACACGACGAGCAGTATCAAAACGATCAGCTCCGCCCAAGCGCACTCGAGAAACACCCGGGAGCGAGTTCCAGAGCGAATCTGGCAAGACTCCAGTTCCACCAACCATGACGATCTTTGAAACACCAAGGCGCCGGATTTCGTTGACTGTTTCAGGCTTCACTCCCCCGCGCGAAGCGAAGAGAATTGGTCCGTCTTTAACAACGCCGGCAGCCATAGCATCAACCGGCGACAGACGGTTCACCAGATAGGCTGTCGTCGCTCCCGAGGGGAAACGCGCTTGCGAAATGGCAACTGCGGTGGAATCACGGTCTGCGCCCGAAAGACGCCCGCCTTCAGCGGAAACAGCTCTGGGCCTCTCCTGAACATTGCCTGCTCCGTCAATCCACGCGTTGTTGCCTTTAACGAGGCTGGCAACAACCTTACGCAGACGCGGAAGCTTGTCATAGAACGCTTGACCTGGGCACTCTGTTCCCCCAACGTCACGGTGGCCCGACAATGCTGGAATCCAACGACCACCGGCTGGCTGACCCTGAACCCAGATGCCCTTGTAGGGATCCTCGATACCGATTCGTTTAAACAGCCACGCAGCAACCTTTGCCACGGAATTCTGAGCTGCATATGGCGGTTCTTCGTAGACGAAATTTCCGACAACAGAAATGCCCAGCGTGTTCGTGTTCGCGCCGTAGGCATGACCGCCTTCGTAGAAGCCAGTCAAAGATCCTTCGCGGCCTTCGTATACGGTGCCATAGCGATCAACGAGGAAGTGGTAGCCCACATCACCCCAATCATTCACGTTAGCGTGAAAATTCCAAATCCCCTTCACCACCGCCGCGGCGTCTGCCTTGGAGTAGTCGTTTGCCGAGGCAGTGTGATGGATAACAACACCCTGAGGCTTAATCGCTTCAAGAGTCCAACCTGACGACCGCGGCAGACCGTATTCTCCACGGGACAAAATATTCAGTCCCTGCATTCCAGTGTTGTACGAAGCACCTCGTAAAACAGTATTCACTGCACGCGCGTCTGATTGCTCCTTAAAGTCAACCTTCTTCAACGAAGAATCAGAGCCAAGTTCATTTTCCTGGGTTTCGGTGTACACCACGGCCATATGAACGTTCCCCAGGGCCTGGACATCAGTATCAGTGCCAGGCGCCGCTTTCACGACAGCTTCAATTTTCGAGGCATCCTCAAGATAAATGGGATTCGTGCTCTGCGTCATTGTCTCAGCAACAGCATCCTCAAGTTCGACGTCTGTCCAGTCAGACCACATACCATCGGCTTCGCTTCGGTATGCGATCGTGACTGCGCCTCCTTTAACACCGTCTTCGAACACAACACCGGCAATAACAACACCTGAAGGAAGATCAGACGCGACGTGCAGAACAGATTCTTCGTTCTCTTCGGGAACTACCTCGGAAGCACTGTAAAGAGAGCGCTGTTCAACCTCAACAAGGAACGGATCTTCACTTTCGCCAGTTCCGTATTCACTTGGAGCGACTTTTTCTTCCATGGGAGCTTCAGCAATGTCTTCCATGCCGTCAATATCAGCAATGGAAACCGTGGCAGGAGCAACATCCATGTCAGAGGGAAGAACTAAGTCAGTAGTAGTCGAAGGCGTCGATGACTGAAGGGCAAAGGCAACAGTGAACGCGCCCACACTCAGAAGCGACACAATAGACAATCGGCGCACAATTACTCCAAAACACGGTGACAGATGTTGCTAGTGTGACACATGTTGTTAATGGAAACAATGTGAATTCATCGGTGTCACACCATTGAGCCCCCTATTTGTTACAGGGTCACCGCGCATCCTTCACGAGCAGACTCCAGTATCGCTTCCGTGACTCGCAAGGTTTCTAAAGCTTCACGCATCGAAACATGATTCGCCCCAATACCGTTGATCGCATCGCGGAAGTTCTCCAGTTCAACAACAAGAGGTTCACGCTTATCAATCGCATAGCGAGTCACTGTTCCCTCACTGACCCCCCTAAAAGCTGCCACTTGATCCCACTGAACACGCGTCGAGCCGTTTTCATAGAACGTCAGGTCCGCCATCGCAGTATCGGCGACCAATGCTCCCTTCTCTCCAACGACAATCGTCGTGCGATCTTTATAGGGAGAAAGCCAGTTGATCTGGTGGTTGACCAAGATGCCATTATCCAAACAGCCCGAAGCAACCAGCATATCTTCATCTTCGCGCCCCGAACGATACGCCGTTTGGGCAAAGACTGTCCGATAGCTGCTCCCCGTCACCCACTGTGCAAGATCAATGTCGTGCGTTGCCAGATCCTTCACTACCCCGACGTCGGAAATACGCGCCGGGAAAGGTGATTGCCTCCTGGTTGAAATCTGAAAGATTCTTCCAAGCTGACCGTCAGCAATGCGCTGGCGCATTTGCATAAGCGCAGGGTTACAGCGCTCAACATAGCCAACAGCACCGATAACACCAGCATTATCGAATGCTTCAACGATCTTCTTGCCCGCTTCGTATGACGCGGCAAGTGGCTTTTCAACCAATGTGTGAACACCAGCGTCAGCAAGGCTCAGTGCCGCTTGCTCGTGGAACACCGTCGGTACAGCAACGATCGCCGCATCGATACCTTGGGAAATCATGTCATCAACGCCGGGCAGAACTTTCATGCCATTGGCGACACCAAAGCGATCTCCTGCCGGATCAACAAGGGCAACCAGTTCAACTCCATCGGTTTGTCGAGCAATACGAACGTGATGGCGCCCCATTGAGCCAATGCCTAGGATGCCCAAACGAATAGTCATCGAAACCTCACACCCCAGCGCGAGCAAGCGTGTTGACAGCTTCAACGATGCGTTCACGTTGCTGGTCGGTCAAGGATGGATATACGGGCAACGACAATACCTCGCGTGCACCGCGAAGCGTATTGTCGAGTTCGGTCGATGGCGCATAGGGTTTCAATGACTCAAGCCTATGATTCGGAATCGGGTAATACACTCCGCTTCCCACTCCCCATTCCTCAGCCAATGCCTTCATGAAACGATCTCGATCAGTATCAATCAGACGAATCGTGTACTGGTGATATACGTGAGTCGCTCCCTTGGCGACACGAGGAACAATTACTCCTTCTAAATGAGTGTCAAAGAATGTGGCATGAGCTTGACGTTGCTTGGTCCACTGTCCGACTTTCGTCAATTGCACCCGCCCGATTGCCGCATGAATGTCAGTCATGCGGTTGTTCAAGCCAATCAGCTCATTCGCATACCGTTGTTCCATACCTTGGTTACGCAAAAGACGAACGTTTCGTGCAATCGTCTGATCCGTTGTCGTCACCATGCCACCCTCACCGGATGTCATGTTCTTCGTCGGATAGAAACTGAAAGCTCCAAATGCTCCAAATGTTCCAACGAATTGACCATGAAGCTGGGCCCCGTGCGCTTGGGCTGCGTCTTCAAAGAGCATAAGCGAATATTTGTCCGCAAGCGCTTTCAGCTCATTCATCGGCGCCGGATGACCATAGAGATGAACCGGCATAATAGCTTTCGTTCGCTCGGTGATTGCATTTTCAACCGAAGCGGGACTCAGACAGAACGTGTCAAGATCAATGTCAGCAAAAACAGGCGTTGCCCCGGCGAGTGCAACTGCATTACCCGTTGCTGCGAAAGTAAACGACGGAACAATAACCTCGTCGCCGACGCCGATCCCCGATGCAAGAAGGCCCAGATGAAGCGCAGAAGTTCCTGAATTAACGGCAACGGCGCTGGCGCCACCAGCAAGCTGAGCTGAAAACTCGTTTTCAAATGCGGCGACTTCTTTACCCTGGGCAATCATTCCCGAACGTAAAACTCGGCAGACAGCGTCTACTTCCTCTTCACCGATCAGGGGATGAGCGGCAGGAATCATTTCAGGCATCAGTCATCGTCTTTCGTCAGGACAGTATCGCCAACGACAGTGTAGGTTTCACCTGTTTTGGGACAACGCAAACGCGACGGTTGCCCCTCAATTTCTTTCAGTGGAACGCCAGCCGTTCCTACCCAGCCAATCTGTCGGGCAGGAACACCAGCGACAAGGGCATAGTCTGGAACATCTCGTGTAACAACAGCGCCTGCTGCAACCATCGCCCAACGACCAATTGAGACGGGAGCAACCACAACAGCTCGCGCGCCCACCGAAGCTCCATCACCAATTGTGACGCCAACAGGTTGCCAATCATCAGCAGATTTGATGGAGCCATCTATGTTCACTGCTCGTGGAAAATGATCGTTTGTCAGGACGACTGCTGGCCCAATAAAAACTCCGTCACCCAATAGGGCAGGTTCGTACACCAAGGCATAGTTCTGAACTTTGCAGTTAGCTCCCAGCCTGACGCCTTCGCCGATATACACGCCACGACCGATGATGCAGTTCTCGCCCAAAATCGCGGCCTCGCGAATCTGAGCGCAATGCCAAACCGCGCACGAAGACGGAACAGAGGCGCTCTTGCTCACATCCGCGCTTGCTTGAATACTCACCGGTCGTCCTTTCATAGGCAACGCTCCTACTGTACCGGCGACGTTTCTTTCCCATCAATGCTCTTCATCCCCATACATTCACGTCGCCACACTGCATATAAGAGTGCGAGAATAGCGATCATGAGGATTGATGACGATACGTGGATCATCATCCCTACGTACAACGAGGGACAGATGATCGGCACCGTTATCGATGCTTTGATGCCTTATTTTTCTCGGATTCTCTGTGTAGACGACGGGTCAAACGACAACTCTGCCAAGATCGCCCGCTCACATGGAGCCACTGTCATTACCCACCCGATCAACCTTGGTCAGGGCGCAGCTCTGCAAACAGGAATCGAATGGGTGAAGACTCACACATCGGCGCGTTGGATTGTCACTTTTGATGCTGACGGTCAACACGATCCGAAAGATGCTCGTTCAATGGTGGAATACGGGAAAGAGAATCAGCTGGGATTCGTGCTTGGATCTCGTTTCTTAGAAAGACACGGCAAGTCCGTCCCGCTACGACGTCGCCTTGCTCTCAAAACAGTGGCATTCATTTCCGGTTTACTCGGGGGACTTCGTCTGTCAGATGCACACAACGGGCTTCGAGCTCTAAGCCGTGATGCTTTTAGCCAGGTGCAACTGAATCACAACCGAATGGCACACGCCTCAGAGATTAATTCTCAGTTGGCACGCACTCACTTGCCTTATGCTGAGTACCCGGTCCACATCACGTATTCGGACTATTCACAAGCTAAGGGACAATCCCTTTTAAACGGCGTCAATATTCTTGTTGATCTTATGTGGGAGCGATGATGACAGAGTATTTCCTTATCCGCGCCCTACTGATCATCGGTCTTGCCCTTGTCACGTGGCTACTGGTTCGCCCAGTTCAAAGCCAATCGCATCTCGCCGTGCAACGACTACTGATCCTCGTCATCGTTATCTTTGCCATCATCACACTCTTGTATCCGCCACTTCTAAACCAGATTGCGCGGGTTGTCGGTGTAGAACGGGGCATTAACCTTTTGGTCTACGCCCTCATTATCTGCGTACTCGCCCAGATGAGCGCGTCGTATCGCAATTCCATGGCGCTGGAAAAACGAATCACTCTCCTTGCCCGCCAAATCGCGCTTCGCACCGCCCCGCCTTCGCACGAATCCCCTCTGACGACGCATACTCACGCCAACGACGAGCCTGGGAATCCCTCACGTGAGGCAAGTAGCACTCTGCACAACACAGGCGATTAAAAACGCCACTTTTGGGTGCCCAACCGCCAAAAACGCTTCTATTCACGCTACGATCAACACCGATGAGTAAAAAAACGTTGAAGAATCGGGCAAACCTGGTTCAGCACGCTGCGCGGAACCCCTTCCGTTTTGGTGTTCTACGAACCGTGCTCGCATCTCTTTTGACCGTGACGCTATTCGTTGGCTCCACCGCGGCTTTCGTCTATCGGAGCTTTGCCAATCAGGTGAAGAACGCGTCACTGGATATTTCCGCGCTTGAGGCACCTCAATCCACCAAACCAGAACCAATGAAGCTCATCGATGCTTACGTGGGGCAACCGATCAATATTCTTGTCTCCGGTGTCGACTCACGCTATAACCAAAGCTCTGACTACGGTGACGCCGAAGAACTGACGACGATTCAGTCCGACACGACGATGATCGCCCATATTTCCGCCGATCGTTCGGAAGTCACATTTGTCTCCATTCCCCGTGATCTTTTGACCGATATCCCTTCGTGTATGCGTTCAGATGGTTCGATCACATCGTCGTACTACGGAATGTTTAACTCGGCATTTGCAATGGGAGCAGGTACAAACGATCTGGCAGGTGGCGTTGCCTGCACCAAAGCAACAGTCGAAGAACTGACCGGTTTAACGATTGATGGATTCATTGTTGTTGACTTCACCGGCTTTAAAGGGTTGATCAATGCTGTCGGTGGAGTGTGGCTAGATATTCCTGAAGAAATGTACGATCCCGCATCCGGTCTCGATCTTGAGGCAGGGTGCCAGTACCTCGATGCGAATAGCGCGCTAGCGTACGCGCGCGCTCGTAAAAATGTCGGCGACGGTTCAGATATTTCTCGTATTGGACGCCAGCAACAGCTGATCGCGGCAGCGCTTCGTGAACTTTTCTCCCGAAACTTTATTACCGATTTTCCCGCCCTGATTTCTTTCGTTCAGGCAGCAATTGCTTCTCTTACAGTGTCACCGAATTTCGGCGACATTAACGCTGATGCCGGTCTGTTTGCTTCCATGCTGAAATTGCAGGCATCGAACATTCGCTTCACAACGATGCCGTGGGCTGAAGCCCCCGAGGATCCCAACCGAGTGATTGAGATTGAACACCTTTCGCGACCGCTGTGGCAGGCATTAGCGGCTGACACTCAACTACCGGGAGGTACAGAGTACACAGACGGGACCGGGGCTCAAATGACGATCCCATATGAAGACGACACTGCTGATTCCACTCAATCAGTTGCTCATGCTTCTTCCTCCTCTTCCGGCGGAGTCATTGAAGAACAAGATGTATCCGACACGACTGCCGTGTCAGATACTGCATCATCTGCTTCCACCGACACCGCTCAATCTGTCCCTGCAACCTGTCCCCCGAACCGATGAGCACCGAACTTCCCTCTTTCGTCCCTTCGTCTGGTCGCAAGCGTCCTACACGCGCGGATGTAAAGAAGGTGAATGGCGAGACACGCCACCCTGATTCTCCGGGCATTCCTCGCCTCTCTGTCGAACAGCGAGCTATTTCGTCCTCAGCATCGGGATCAGATTCGAAGGATCAGGTTCTTCAGCGCCCCGTTATTCGGCTCCGTGAACGCCCTCGTGTCAGCGGTATTGCGGCAGACGATGCCGAACCACAGGCGTGGCGAATCGGATCAGAATCAGCAGATGAACAGATGCCGAAGCGCTCTTTGCTCCCAACAACCGCTGACCAACCTGCTGAAAATCTTCCCCCATCTTTTGCTCCCGGACGCAAACATCGCGTGGGACGAAACTCAGCTTCAAGCGAGCATCGGCAAACAGCGAATCCCCCTGCTTATACTCCGGATCGCACGATGTCGAAGCGTGGCGAGATCACTCATGCTCCACGTACTCAGGAATCTCGCCAACGTGGCATGTCGACAACCACGTCTTCTGTTCAACGCTTTCAACCGCGGGGCCAATCAACGAACGCCCTCTCTTCGAAAGCGTCGCTTCGTCACCCTGTAGTACCAAAGAAGCGTTCTGCTCATTGGGGGCGCAAACTCGTCTCCCTTGTGGTCGCCCTTCTTGTTCTGATCGTTGCGTGGGGAGCTTTTTTGGTGTGGGATGCTAATTCTCACCTTGGTCGAACAAACGCTTTGACAAGCGGAGCGAATACGCCCGGCACAACCTATCTTTTAGCGGGATCTGACTCCCGCGCAGACGGCGCAGTTCAGGATGGTTTCGACGAGAATGATCGCTCGGACACCATTATGTTGATTCACGTCGCTCAGAATGGTCAAGCAACAGCCCTCTCCATCCCGCGCGACAGCTACGTGGAGATCCCCGGTTATGGCTGGGACAAGATCAATGCTTCTTTCGCATATGGTGGAGCAAATCTGCTGACACAGACAGTTGAAAATCTGACCGGATTGCACGTTGATCACTATGTTCAGGTCGGCATGGGTGGTGTTGCGAATATTGTCGACGCCGTTGGCGGAATCAATGTATGTTTCGACGGTGATGTCAGCGATGATCCTTCTGGGCTTGTCTGGCAAGCTGGATGTAGCGACGTTGATGGGATGACAGCCCTAGCCTTCTCACGTATGCGCTACTCGGATCCGAAGGGCGATATTGGTCGTGCCGAGCGACAGCGTCAGGTGATTTCAAAAGTTATTGACAAGTCCGCAAGCATCGGAACATTTGTTAACCCCGCACGTACTTTGCGCCTTGAACGAGCTGGCTCTGAGTCTTTCACTGTTGATGAGGATTCGTCCGTTGTCGATGTTGCGAAGCTTGTTTTGGCGTTCCGCTCTGCATCGAATAACGGATTGATCGGCGCGCCCCCAATCGACGAGGTTAACTATCAGACTGATATGGGCACCTCTGCTGTCCTTCTTGAAGGAACAACAGCCCCTGATTTCTTTGAGAAGCTACGTTCAGGCACACTCTCCACCGAAGATTTCAATATCTTCAACGGTTAATTCTCAGTTTCAAGCTAAAGGTCATGCAACGGTGTGGGGGATGGTCGTTACGACCATCCCCCACACCGCAAGTAATCGAAGACTTACTTCACGTACTGTGTCACGTCGATACGGCGAGGTCCGGCCTGCCAACCGGAGAAACTTGACTCCAAAATATCGTGAAGCGTATGGCGTGCTACCCACCCGAGTTCTTCGCTGATCCGTGTTGCGTCCCCAACAAGGACGGGGGGGTCACCCGCACGCCGCTCTTCCTCAACGACTTCGAAATCCCAACCGGCAATGCGTCGCAGTCCGTCAATAATTTCGCGGACAGAGGTGCCTCTCCCGGTTCCAACGTTGAAGACGTTATGTTTGAGCGGACGAGAATCAGCAAGAGCATCGAGGGCAACAATATGAGCTTCTGCAAGATCTCGGACATGGATATAGTCGCGGACGCATGTACCGTCCGGAGTGTCATAATCCGATCCGAAAACCCTGGCGGGCTCATCGCGTTCAACACGATCGAGAACCATCGGAACCACGTTCAATATTGCCAGATCTGCTAGATCATTCCAGCCAGCACCGGCAACGTTAAAGTAGCGCAACCCGATCCATTTGAGGCCCCATGCGACCTCACAGTCATGCATCATCCACTCGCCGATGAGCTTTGTTTCACCATAGGGGTTAATCGGATGGCATTCGGTATCTTCGCTGATGATATGAACGTCCGGCATTCCGTAAACAGAGGCTGACGATGAGAAGATGATCTGATCAATACCAGCGTCGTTCATGGCGCGAAGGACATTCGCGAGGCCACCAATGTTCTGCTGGTAGTACCACATGGGGCGTCGAACCGACTCCCCTACCTGCTTTCGTGCTGCACAATGAACAACGGCAGTGACGTCTTCATCCAGCATGACGTTCGCAAGATCTGTGCTTGCGCTATCGGTAGCGATATCAAGAGTAATGAGTTTTGCGCCTTCTACCCTTGATGCAATGCCCGTTGAAAGATCATCGACAACGATGACTTTTTCGCCTCGTTCCAATAGGAGTCTAACTACGTGGGATCCGATATATCCAGCGCCGCCAGTGACAAGTTTGCTCATGCTTTAATCCTAGTCGTCGCATAGCCGCCTCAATGGAGTTCGTCGGTTTCTTCCACCTTTTGTCCACCTATTGACGAGGTCCCGCTAGGTCGTACTTCCGCCACAAACACAGTGCGAGCCACGATGCCCGCGGGAATTGTCCGGAGCCACGTTTGTCTTGGCGTTTATGCTTAAGTCAACGAAGCTTTCACTCTGTCAGCTAGGGCGCTCCCCTTTGCCGTTGCAACGTCACGCAGAGCAACTTGGAATTGACGCATCTGGGCGCGCAGTTCCTCGGCCTGGGCTCCTTCACCTGCTCCAAGGATTCGTGCTGCCAGAAGGCCAGCATTGCGCGCACCGGCAATCGAAACCGTAGCAACGGGAACGCCTGCCGGCATCTGAACGATCGAGTGCAGGGAATCGACACCATCAAGGTGTTTGAGAGGAACGGGAACACCGATGACTGGAAGTTCTGTAAGGGCTGCGAGCATACCCGGCAGGTGCGCCGCACCGCCTGCGCCGGCGATAATGACGCGCAAACCCCGAGCAGAAGCGCTTCGCCCGTACACAACCATGTCTTCGGGCATGCGGTGTGCAGAGACCACACCGACCTCGCAGGCGATACCGAATTCTGCAAGCGCAGCAACAGCGGGTTCCATGGTGGGCCAGTCGGAATCGGATCCCATAACGATACCGACTGCAGGGTTGTCTCCGGTCTTTGTCAGAGTGATTTCGAGCTGGTGTGTTTCGGTGGTCATCGATGGCTCCTTCACTAAAACGGTCAATGAGGCATGTATGCGGGCACGATTACGGATCGGGGTGTGATTGCCACCCGGCCTCGTCGGTGACGAAGAACGAGAGGCGAAATGTGAGCGTTAGCCACGCAGAGCGGAGACAACGGCTTCAGCTTCGGCGCGCGCAACGGCTGGGTCCTTGTCGACGACAGTGACGTGGCCGAGTTTGCGCCCGGGGCGAACCTCTTTGCCATAGAGATGCACTTTGGCGCGCGGATGGTCAGCGAGCGCAGAGGCGAGGTGGCGTGCTGGGTCGTCGAATTCGGAGCCAAGCAGGTTCACCATGACCGCGTGTGTTCCAGGATTGACGAGGTCTGTTGAACCGAGAGGCAGGTCAAGGACAGCGCGAAGATGCTGTTCGAATTGGCTGGTGAACGCCCCATCGATCGTCCAGTGGCCGGTGTTGTGTGGGCGCATCGCAAGCTCGTTCACAAGGACGTGCTGGTCGCTTCCTTGTCCGACGACGAACATTTCGACGGCCAGGACACCCGTGACGCCAAGTTCACGCGCAACCGTTTCACCAATCGATGTGGCCTGGGCAAGTGTTCCCTCAGTCAGGCCTTGAGCAGGCGCGGTAACCACGGAGCAGACTCCGTCTACCTGTTCGGTGGATGCGACCGGCCAGGACGCGATCTGACCGGAAGGAGTACGTGCGCTAAGGGAGGCGACTTCTGAGGTGAAGGGGACGCAGTCTTCGGCAAGAAGAGTTCCTTTGGCAAGCCAATCGGCGGCGTCTTCAGCTTGGTGAATCACTCGTACACCGTGGCCGTCGTATCCGCCGACCGGAGTCTTCACGACGATCGGCCATGTGCCGGCATCACCGAAAGAGGCGAGTTCTTCAAGGGTGGACACTTTCGCCCAACGGGGACATGGAATGCCCAGCTCGGTGAGCTTTTCGCGCATTGCAAGTTTGTCTTGAGCATACAGCAACGCGGTTCGCGGGGGCTCTGCCCGAAGGTGGCCCTCGGCGGCATCAAAGACCGAAGCCGGAATATGTTCGTGTTCGAACGTGACCACATCCGCGCCGTCAATCAGCTGTGCAACGGCGTCGGTATCGCCTGGCATTCCGACGATCGACGTGGCGAGTGCCTGCCCTGTTGAGCCATCCGAGGATTCAACAAGCGCACGAAGTTCAAGGCCTAGAGCGATCGAACTTTCCGCCATCATTCGGGCAAGCTGCCCACCGCCAATTACTGCAACGACCGGACGAGTGTCCTTGGCTTGATCCATGGCTCTTAATCTAGTCGCAAGGAGCTTATGGGCGCACCTACGTTCACGGCGACGCCAGAGCCTCACTGTTCTTCCATTGGGATGCGCGCGAAAGCAATGCCATTTTCAGAAGCGACGAGAACGACGCCCCACCGAGACAACCGACCCCTGTGGCATGACGTGATCCGGGTCCATCGAAGCAGGAATCGCAGAAAGCGAAACGGTGAAAATCGGAGGATGGTTTTGCGTCAGTTCCAGACGCCCACCCATCGCTTGAGTCAGGTCTTTCGCCAGCGCTAAGCCGATCCCCGTCGAACCGTGGCCGGAAACTCCCTTGGCAAAAATATCGGGAGCAAGATCATCGGCGACACCCGATCCTTCGTCTGAGACTTCGATAATGACTCCGCGCTTGTTCGCCGACTTCCGTGCGACGACCAGGGTTGCGCCTTCACCGTAGTTCAGCGAATTTTCAATCAATGTGGCAAGGACCTGGGAAAGCTTGCCGGCGTCGGCAAGCAACGGTAGTTCAGCTTCGTCGGTGAATACGAGGCTGCGCCCGGCTTTTTCGAACGCGGATTCCCATTCTTCGCGCTGTGTGTTGAACGCTTCAAGAATGTGGATTGCTTCAGTTTGCGCAGATGCTCGGGTGTTCGCGTCGAGTAGTTCAGCCACAACGCCTGTGAGGCGTTCGACCTGTTCGAGACAGTTGCGAGCTTCTTCTTGCACCTCGGGTTCAGTGGAGATCATTTCAATCTCTTCGAGGCGCATGGAAAGTGCAGTCAGTGGAGTACGAAGCTGATGTGACGCATCGGCTGCGAACTGACGTTCGGCAGCTAGCCTACCCGCCATGCGTTCACTGGTACGCGACAGTTCTTCTTGGACCAAGTCGATTTCTTCGATGCCCGAGGGTTTGACCTGAGCACGAACCTGGCCCGAACCGACCTGCTCAGCGTGGGCTGCCAGGTAGATGAGGGGCGCGGATAGCTGGCGTGAAAAGCGGAGGGCAAGGGCTGAACCAACCAGCAGGCACACTGCGATTCCGGCAATAAAGATTCCGAACACGAATGCGATACGTTTCAGCGTTTGTTCTGCGGATACTTCCATGCGGACCGACGTTCCCGCCGTGGATGACGCATGCACGACGAACGACATTCCCTGGGGTTTTTCCCCGGCAAGCATCAGTCCGTGTTGGCGCGTGTTCACACTGATATAGGCCTTACCCTGCATGTCGGTCACTGGTTTCGCCAAAGAAGTGACCGTGTCTTGATCGACATCTGCACCAGTCGCTATACGACGATCGATTGTGTTCACAATCGTCTGTGCTCTGGCTTGGACGCGCTCCTGATCAGAGTTCCACACAATGGTGGACGTTGCGAGCGCACCGGGAATACCCATCAGGAAACACACCACTGCAACAGCAGTGACAATCATGCGAACGGCTTTTTTACGCATGGTTCCCTTTCATTCCCTACGATTCCCGGCGAAGCAATGCTGTCAGATCGTTGCCTGAAATAGGCTACCCGCGGCGAAGGATTCGCCGCGGGCCCCATAAGGTTTTCAGTGTGTCAGCGAACTTCGAAACGGAAGCCCATACCCCTGACGGTGGTGATGTAGTGCGGTTTGGTCGCATCATCGCCAAGCTTTCGACGAAGCCATGAGACATGCATGTCCAGAGTCTTCGTGGATCCTGTCGGGTCCGATCCCCAGACCTCACGCATCAGAGTGTCACGTTCGACAACGCTTCCCGCGTCGCGAAGCAGTACGCGCAACAGGTCGAATTCCTTCGCCGTCAGCTGTAATTCTGTTGAACCAACGAAAGCACGGTGAGCGTTCACATCAACGCGAACATCCTGAGCGCCCAGATCACCCTCGACGCTTTCGGTTCCCGTGCGACGCAGAAGAGCACGGACGCGCGCAAGAAGTTCTGCAAGACGGAAAGGCTTGGTCACGTAATCATCGGCGCCGGTATCCAGGCCAACAACCATATCGACTTCGTCAGTGCGCGCCGTCAGGATCAGAATCGGAACGTTCTTTCCCGACGCACGAATTTCACGCGCGACATCCAGACCATCCATGTCTGGAAGGCCAAGGTCGAGCAGAACGAGGTCAGCGCCATCTACTTCAGCAAGTGCGCCACGACCAGTGCCGTGCGCACGCACTTCGTAGTTCTCGCGGCCAAGGGCGCGAGCGAGAGGTTCGCTGATCGCGGGATCATCTTCAACGAGCAGAACAGTAGTCACGTGTCCCATCATATACTTTCAAGATAATTTCTTTCAGATTTCTTGACCTTTTGGACACGGGCTTGACGAGAAGATAATGCACGTCAAAGTGCCCGGCCTCGTACCTAAAAGCGGGCGAACCTTAGTCTTGGAGCGTCAGCAAGTAGGGGGAAACCGGACCAAATCCGTGGAGGTCCGCGGAGGGGAATTCCTCCAAGCGATATCCATCCCCCGCCTTCGAAGCAACGGCAGTAGCGGTCGCTGGGTCCGTCAAAATCTGACCGACCGGCGCAATATCAACCAAACGAGAAGCCAAGTTCACCGTCGGGCCGAACACGTCACCCGAACGTGAGAAGACATCGCCACGGACGAAAGATGCACGAACAGGAAGAATCGTGTCGTCCGCATTCAGGCGCTCAATCAGCGAGAAAATCACGTTCAAACCGGTCTCAAGATCATCGGCAATGTACAAAACAGCATCGCCCAGCGTCTTCACCACGCGACCGCCAGCCTGCGTGATCGCCTGACGTGATTCGGATTCAAAGTGCTCGATCAGTTCGACGACCTCACCACCCAGGATTGTCGACGACGACGTGTAGGACACCATGTCAACAAAGCCCAACGAACGATTGAGTGGGAACCGAGCCTTGGAGTTCTCGTGACCACGCTGGGACACTTCCTTATCCAAGCGCGACAGCAATGCCTCCATCTGACGCTGCCACGAGTGAATGAACATCCTCTCGAATGCTTCGACACGGTCCTTCATATGGTCCAGAACGTAGAGGCGAGCCGTCGTGTCATCCAAGCCCAGGCGTCGCACCGCGTCTTCAACAAGCGCTTCACACTGCCACAGCGCTAGACGATCGGCCAAGTGGGAATTCGCCCTCAGAAGCGAACGGCTGGTTGCCGTGTCAATCGCCTGTGAATCAATCATGTCGTTCCATGAGACGAACACGTCCAGATCACGTTCGGTGAACGTCTTTTCGTCAGGCTCAGGGGGGCGGAATCCCAGTGAATTCCAGAAGTCATTGATCTGTTCAACGGTAGTACCAGCTTGCTGGGCGAGCTCGTTGGCGCTCATCGTCAGAGGACCGCCCAAAAGGCGGGGAACGTAGCGTTTAACGGTCTGGTGATCGTCCGAAGTAGGGGGCTGAGACTGGTGAGCTTGAGATTCGCCATTGGGCACAGCGCTGTCCATCTCTCCCCTTCACATACAGATCCACACAGATACTTTAGTAGCGTACATCACGTTTGATAGATTCGTGCAGTTACTGCACACAATCATCAAGATGTATCAATTGCCGATTGAAAAGGCAAAATAGACCTATGCGTTTTCTTCTTGCCTCAAAGTCACCGGCTCGCCGAGCAACTCTGATTTCCGCTGGCATCACACCTATTGTTCGTATATCCGACGTTGACGAAGACCTCGTGCTCGCCGACTTCTGCGCGCGTAGCGCCGGCGTTCCTTCGCCCGGCGATCAGGTGACAACCCTGGCAGACGCGAAGTGCGGTGCGGTCATTTCCGGCTTAGTCGATGGCACGATTGTGATCGACGAGGCCCACTGCGAACGCCTCCTCGTCGTTGCGTGCGATTCGATGCTGTTGCAGGACGGGCAGATGCTGGGCAAGCCCCACACTGCAGAAATTGCACGCGAGCGCATCCGAGCTTTCAGAGGCTCCGAAGCAATTCTGTGGACCGGCCATAGCGTAGCGCTCGTCGAACGAGACCCCTCTACCCCGCTAGATTCCTACGCTCTGATTGCGCGCACCCACGCCTCGACTTCAACCATCGTCCGATTCGGCTCAATGAGCGACGCCGAGATTGATGCCTACGTAGACTCCGGTGAACCGCTCCACGTTGCGGGGTCTTTCACGATCGACGGCCTTGGCGGCCCCTTCATTGCTGGGGTCGACGGCGATCACCACAACGTTGTCGGGATTTCACTCCCACTGGTTCACACGATGGCTGAAGAAGTTGGTGTTTTCTGGCCGGATCTCTGGGATCATCGCCAGCCTCGCTGAGCTTTCCCAGCATTTGGGAACACTCATCACACCTTACAAACATGCCGAAAGGCGGAATGGGCACCCCACAGCGGGCACTCTCGCTTTACAGTAAGCCCATGGATACGAATCAGGCATGGGGCATTGGCCTCGCAACAGTGACGAAGAACGGCGAGACTCTCGACGTCTGGTACCCGCGCCCACACCTGGGTCAGATGGAACCCGGCGATGACGCAGATCTGCTCGACACCCTGACTCACATGCAGCGCCAAGATGATGCGCGTGGTGTTCGCACCACGGTTGTCACCTGCAAGTTAGATCTGGACGATCAACCGCAGTCCACTGCGGATTCCTACCTGCGCCTCCACCTGCTTTCCCACCGAATGAAAAAGCCGAACACCATCAATCTTGACGGTATTTTTGCTCGCCTCCCCAACGTCGTATGGACTTCCGAGGGCCCGTGCACAGTCGCAGACTTCGAAGAAACGCGTCTGCGTATGCGCGCTCACCTTGGCCACCCGGTCACCGTAATCGGCGTCGACAAGTTCCCCCCGATGGTGAACTACGTCGTACCGAAGGGCGTGCGTATTGCAAACGGTGCAACCGTACGCCTGGGCGCCTACTTGTCTGAAGGAACAACCGTCATGCACGCCGGTTTCGTGAACTTCAACGCCGGCACCCTCGGTCGATCCATGGTTGAAGGCCGTATCTCTCAGGGCGTTGTCATCGACGACGGTTCCGACGTGGGCGGCGGCGCATCCACAATGGGCACCCTGTCCGGCGGTGGTCGCCAGCGCGTGAAGCTTGGTAAGCGGTGCTTGCTCGGCGCAAACTCCGGTCTCGGAATTCCTCTTGGCGACGACTGCGTCGTCGAAGCTGGCCTGTACTTGACCGCAGGAGCAAAGGTTGCCGTCATGGAATCCGGCGGCGTCGTCCCCGGTTCGAACGGCCTCTTCGCAGAACCTCGGACGGTTGCAGCGCGCGAGCTTGCAGGCGCGTCAAATGTTCTGTTCCGACGCAATTCTCAGTCGGGTCGAATCGAAGCACTGGCCCGCGGTGGCAAGGGCATCGAATTGAACGATGAGCTACATGCAACCAACTGATGAAGGCTCGATCCTTTTCACGCTCACGGGGGGTTAATAGCCAAAAGGGGGTGCGGACGGAATCTTGGAAGGATTCTGTTTGTGAAAGTTGTTTATACGCCCGAGCAGCGTGCGAGAGCTTTG
>NZ_JASOER010000041.1:0-934 GCF_030212665.1 Pauljensenia sp. UMB9872
GCATATATTTTCATCGTTAACCCAGTTCAGGGCCCATAAATCGAGAGATTCACACACACATTTTGTCGTTTAACCCGACTTTGACGTTCTTTCTGATCTCGCCCGATTTCAAAGCACACAGATATGGCCGGCTCGGCGGCCTCGTACCACCCAACCGGCCACATCACGTGTAAGCCGAAACGTCAGCTGACGTACCCAACTTCCGCGGGAGTCTTACCGATACGCTGTGCGATCAATTCCTTGTCCTCATCGGTTGCAAGATCACGTACCCATTCGACGTAGGTCGGAGTATCGGAGTAAATCTCCTGCTTGAACGGGTTACGACGCAGTTTCACGATGCGATAGGCATGGCGACCGAACACAATGATGTTCGCAACCAATGCAGTAAACGAGATGATGAACATCGCGTATGGATTGTGCGCACTGCGGTGAGCGAACATCGAATCCTGCATGAAGTGCGGGAACGTCAACACCACCGCAGACCAGAACGTCAGCGTGTACGCACGGTACTGGATCCACGCGCCCTTACCGAACTTCATAAACGCGGGAATCGTACACGAGGCAAGCAACGCGATTGCCGAGTACCACGCTCGGTCCGCAAGACAGTTATACACGTAGGCAACATTCCAAATGTCGTACGCAATAATCCAACCGATCGTCAGATCACCCCAGATTAGCCCCCGTTCCTTGCCCTTCGACACGAAGATACCGATCCAACCGGAAATCGCGAGAAGGTTCAAGATGCCAGCGATGCCGTTCATGATGTTCCACGGACCACCCCAGGTCACCATTCCCTGAGAGGGATCAATGCCGTGAATGAAGTAGCACTGGAAATCGCGAACAACAGCCTCGGCAATGGGGTTAAAGGACAAAAAGAGTTGGTCTGAGCCCGACTTTTCGGCTTTGTGGTGCGGGAAAGTTTGGTTCAAAGTTG
>NZ_JASOER010000021.1:0-27453 GCF_030212665.1 Pauljensenia sp. UMB9872
GCAAAACACAAAAACGGTATGCACGGCCCACTCTAATTCAACATGCTCACCCACGAGAGCCTCTCACCTTTTCCAAACAATAAGGCCGTGAAACCCCAAAAGGGCTTTCACGGCCCACTCGTATCCACCACCAACCACACCCGATCACCCAAACACCGGAACAACAGTCGGCAACGTGTCCGATGCTACAATCCGCCTGTGACGATAGACCGCCTTCTTTTTCTCATTAGGGTGGAATGCTTGTTCTATGAGTGAAATGACCAATCAAGTGTCGTCGGGCTACACTATCGAAGGTGCCCCCGATGGCATTCAGGCTTACCGTTCAGCCGCCCATGATCGTCTTGCCCACCAGTCACGCGTGGTGTTGCGACTCGGTCAGATGCTCCTGGCAAGCGGTGCCAGTGCATATCGCGTAAAAAACTCAATGGCAACGCTTGCCAAAGCAGTAGGTATCGCAGAGCATCATGCGCAAGTCACCTACACGGAGATCATCGCCACCGCATATGCGAACGGCACCTTCCGTACCGGTCTTGCTGAACAACGCCAAATGGGAGTCAATGCCGACCGTATCGACAGGCTGAACAACTACGTCGCTTCCATTAAAGGCCAGGCAGTTCTGGTTGAAGACGCTGACAAAGCGCTTGACGAAATCGAACGGGTGAAGCCACTGTATGACTGGTTTCCGAACGCCGCAGCATCTGGACTTGCCTGTGCTGCCTTCTCATTCCTGAACAGTGGTGGCTGGGTTGAATGCTCAGCTGTTGCAGTCGCAGCATTCTTTGGCCAGGCGCTTCGTCGTCAGATGCTCCACCGTCACATGAACCACTTCGGCGTGTGGATGAGCTGCGGTGCAGTCGCGGCGCTGATCTACATCCTTCTTGTTGCCCCTGCACAGCACTTCCTTGGACTCGAGCCTACGCACCAAGCTGGCTTTATTTCAGCAATGCTGTTCCTGGTCCCTGGCTTCCCGCTAGTGACGGGCATTATTGACCTGGTCCGACACGATTTCCAAGGCGGTCTAGGTCGTCTGACGTACGTCTTCATGCTCTTGTTGTCTGCGGGCGTCGCCACCTGGGTAGTGTCAACAGTCTTCCACTGGTCTGTCACTCCCGAATACATCTACATTCTTGTCCCCTGGTTGGACTACACTCTGCGGTTCATCACGAGCTTTGTCGCGGCATTTGGCTTTGCTGTCCTGTTTAACTCACCAACCCGAGTAGCGGGAACGGCGGGATTGATTGGTGCTGTTATCAACGTTGGGCGTCTTGCTCTGGTGAATGAGTTCGATGTTCAGACGCCCGCTGCTGTCGGTCTTGCAGCCCTTGCAGCAGGCCTCCTTGCAACGTTTGCAGCGAAGCGTACGCGGTTCTCCCGAGTGACGTTGTCTGTCCCGGCTGTGGTCATCATGATCCCAGGTGTTCCGTTTTACCGTTCGCTCACCTACTTGAACAACGGCCAGATGTTCGAAGCCCTCCAGTCGCTATTCACCGTTATTTTCACGATCGTGGGTATTGGCATAGGTCTTGCTTTGGCGCGAATGCTGACGGATAAGAACTGGCTAACGGAATCGGCACCCGTTGTTCCTCTCTTGGACGAGGGCCTCCCAGATCCGTTCAGCGCTACGAACAGCGCTGACACGGTGGCCAATGACCACACTTTAGCTGAAGTAAATGAAACAGTTGGAGCTACCGGCGGTGAAGAGGCTCTGAGTGAGCAGTCGCTTGCCGAAGAAATAACACCAGACGATACGTCCTCAAACCAAGAATTGAGCGACTAACGTAGCGTCCGACTTTTCATAGGTGTGGGGCCACAGGCACTGCCTGCGTTTGGAGCAGAGGAGCATTCTGCCTAGCACTATGGGGTGGGCTCGCGGTGGTCGTGCGCCCACTTCCGCCTGGCGCGTAGGGGGACGAGGCTCCAGCTGAAGCCGAGGACAAGATGCATCGGACGAGAAGGTGCTCGGTGACGAAGGATCATTCCTTGGAATACTCGAAGGTGAAGCAATACCGTCATCGACCTACAGTTGCCAGTCCGCCGGTGCAGGACCCCACGAAGGATCGGGGCTCCACCCCGGCTCGGGAGTAAAACCTTCAGGCGGTTTCGGCCAGTTAGGTGATGGATTGAAACGCAAAACCACGGAACGCTTTTCGAGCAAACAATGATGGGGCGTCACCATTCTAAGAGAGGGGAGCATTCAAAGGGTGTGAAAGCGTAAGGCAAGCAAGCGGTGCTCTCATCTCGTCGAATTTAAGATAAAGAACCGGGCGGGTACCACGTGCGTGGTGCCCGCCCGGCCTCGTCATTGAGAGAGCAGCGGAAGGTGAAAGGATCAGCTCAGTCCGCCGAGGATCTGGGCTACGAAGATCTTGCCGACCATTGCGACCGGGTAGATCAGAGCGTAACCAAGGGCAACGCGTGGATCCGAGTTCGTGCGGCCGTTGGCGAATGCCAGAACAGCAGGCTGGGTCTGCAGACCGCCGAGGAAACCGGACAGCTGCGTGCCACCCATCTTGAAGATCCAACGCATGACAACGTAGGTGCCAACTGCGAGGATTGTCGTGATGACGAAGCCCAGGATGAAGATCCTGATCCAGTCACCGGAGGTGAAGGCGTTCGCAATCTGTCCACCAGCGTTGGCGCCAGCCTGTGCGAGGAAGACCAATAGACCGAACTCAGAAAGAACCTGGCAAGCGGTGAAGGGCAGAGCAGTGACCAGCGGTCCGATACGGCCCAGACGACCGAAGACCAAGCCAACGATCAGGGTGCCTGCTGCCGAACCTATCGAGAAGTATTCACCGGACGGGGTCAGGATCGGGAGCTCACCGATCGCGATACCGAGCGCCATACCGAGACCCAGCGCGATCGGGTTCAGGTCCGAAAGGCCACGAGCTGAGTCGCCGAAGAATTTCGTGATGGCTTCCATCTTGGAGGTAGGAGCAACAACGCGAACACGGTCACCCTGCTGAAGGATTAAGCCCGGCTCGGCAACCATGTCAACGTCACCGCGACGCACGCGGGAGATCGTTGCGGAGAAGTGCTTCGCCATCTCCAGGTCAGCAACCGTGCGACCGGCAACCTTCGGGTCAGAAACTGTCATGCGACGGAAGTCAAGGTAAGTGCGATCCTGCATGAGGGAGTGTGAAGAAGCGTGGCCCAGCTCAGTTGCTGCGCGAGCAACCAATTCACGAGGACCAATGACGGTCACCAAGTCACCCGGATCCAGAGTGTCAGACATCGACGGACGGGTGATCGGGCCGGTCTCGCCACGACGCAGACGCGAGAACGTGACCTTCGAACCGAGCTTCTCGTAAATGTCGCCAACGAACGGGTGATCGTCGCGCTCAACGCGGATTGTACGGTTCGCCAGCGGGGAAGGAGTATCGCGGTCGTTCTTGCCGTAGGAGAGCGCTGCGGCAGAAGCTGCGAGCATACCGATAACACCGAACAGGTAGGCAATCGAGTAGCCGACAGTTGCGCGGTCTAGCTGACCGGAGGCTTCGCCGGCGGCTGCAAGAGCAGGGGTGTTCGTGACCGCGCCAGCGAACGTACCCGAGATCAGCGCGATATCCATGCCGAGGGCCTTACCAACGCCAAGGCCAACGCCGGCCGCGACGATGTAGAGCACAACGACGGTCAAGATCGGGCCGACAGCGGTCTTCAAGTTATGGAAGAAGGAGGCGCCGGAGTTGATACCGATAGCGAAGGTAAAGAGGGTCAGGCCGAGCGTGCCCAGCTGCGGGGTCACGCGAAGCTCGATGCCGTATGCCTGTGCCCACGCCGCCAAAATAATGGCGAAGAACAGAACGGCCGCAGCACCGAGACTGATGCCCTTAACCTTGATATGGCCAAACGCCATACCGATGCCAATGAGCAGGAAGAGGAAGAGAACTGGCTGCTCAGCCAGCAGAGCGAATACTGTTTCCACAGCTACGACTCCAATGTTGTGTTGACGGAGTAATCACGCCCATTATTGCAGGTCTGTCCACAAATATTGCAGGTGTGTCCACAAAGGTAATTAGTCCATCGTCCTATCTGTGACGGATAAAGCGCCGAAAACCTATCGTTTGTGTCACGTATGCAAATGAAACGACAAAGGCGATGAGATTCAGATTCCGCAGTGTGAGACAAGCGGGGGCACGGTGCCCTAGCGGGCATACGGTTTAAGCGTGTTCAACATTCTCTCGGTTGGTATTTCCGTCCTGGTCATCGTACCCGGGCGTGCGAATCCTGCCGCGTGAAAACGGATGGATCGCACGCCTTATCCCCAACGCCATGACGCGGCTGGGGATTTTTTGTTGAGATCCACCCACACATAGAGAGGACCCAGCGGTGACAGACACTGCTCCTACGCAGACGATGACCGGGGCGCAAGCGATTATTGCTTCCCTTGAAGCTCTCGGCGTGACCGACGTGTTCGGCATGCCCGGTGGCGCAATTCTTCCTACCTATGATCCGTTGATGAGCTCAAAGCTCAATCACATTCTTGTGCGTCACGAACAGGGCGCAGGCCACGCCGCTGAAGGCTACGCTCTTGCCACCGGCAAGGTCGGTTGTGCGATTGTCACATCCGGCCCGGGTGCAACAAACACCCTGACAGCGCTGGCCGACGCAAACATGGACTCCGTCCCCATGGTCGTGATTTCAGGTCAGGTGGGTGCCTCCCTGATTGGCACCGATGCATTCCAAGAAGCCGATATTGTTGGCGCCTCGATGCCACTGACGAAGCATGCGTTCCTTGTCACCGACGCTACAGAGATTCCATCTCGACTGGCTGAAGCCTTCGAGATTGCGTCGACTGGTCGTCCCGGCCCGGTCCTCGTTGATGTCACGAAGTCCGCGCAGACTGCCCAGATGAACTTCTCTTGGCCACCCGCCATGGACCTGCCCGGTTACAAAGAAGCTGCCAAGCCTCACAAGCGCCAAGTGCGCCAGGCTGCAGAGGCAATCCTTCAAGCGCAAGCCCCGGTGCTGTACGTCGGCGGTGGCATGATCCGTTCGGGTGCAACCGATGATCTTGCTCGACTGGTTGAGGCAACCGACGCTCCGGTCGTCACTACTTTGACCGCACGTGGTGCATTCCCAGATTCTGATTCACACACCTTGGGTATGCCCGGTATGCACGGAACCGTGGCAGCCGTAGGTGCTCTGCAACGCTCCGACCTGATCGTCACACTCGGTGCTCGCTTCGATGACCGCGTGACCGGCAACCTCGATTCTTTCGCGCCTCGTGCGAAGATCGTGCACATCGACATTGATGCCGCTGAGATCTCGAAGAACCGATTCGCGGACATTCCGATCGTCGGTAACCTCGCCGACGCGCTTCCGATGCTCGTTGATGAAATCGTCGCGATGAAGAAGAAGGATCAGGGCGAGGATATCTCCGGATGGTGGCGTTATCTCAACCGTCTGAAGGACCGCTACCCGATGGGGTGGACGAAGACTGAAGACGGCATGATGGCCCCGCAGGAAGTCCTGTCGCGACTGTCCAAGATCGTAGGCCCCGATGCTATCTACGTGACCGGCGTTGGCCAGCACCAGATGTGGTCGGCTCAGTTCATCCAGTCCGACAAGCCGAGGCACTTCATATCCTCGTCTGGTCTGGGCACCATGGGCTTTAGCATCCCCGCCGCCATGGGCGCCCAGGTCGGCAAGCCGAACAACGTTGTGTGGGCAATCGACGGTGACGGTTCGTTCCAGATGACCAACCAGGAACTGGCCACCTGCACGGTGAACAACATCCCGATCAAGGTCTGCCTGATCAACAACTCCGTGCTCGGCATGGTGCGTCAGTGGCAGTCGCTGTTCTACGACAAGCGCTACTCCAACACAACGCTCAACCCCGTTGACGGAGAGCAGATCCCGAACTTCGAAATGCTCGCCACCGCCTACGGTATGGCAGCGCGCACCGTCCGCTCTATCGACGAAGTCGACGAGGCTATCGAATGGGCCATGTCCATCAACGACCGCCCTGTCCTGATCGACTTTAGAGTCTCGAAGGACTCCATGGTGTGGCCGATGGTCGCAGCAGGTGTGTCGAACGATGAAATCCGCTATGCCAAGGGTATGGCACCCGACTGGGATGTGGAGGACTGAAAATCATGGCACAAACACATACTCTGAGCGTGCTTGTTGAAAACAAGCCCGGTGTCCTAACCCGCGTCTCGGCACTGTTCGCGCGTCGCGCATTTAACATCACCTCGCTTACTGTGGGTGAAACTGAGCATCCCGAAATCTCCCGCATGACGATCATCGTCAAAGCAGAAGACCAACCCTTCGAACAGGTCACCAAGCAGTTGAACAAGCTGGTGAACGTGCTCAAGGTCGTGGAGCTTGAACCGGAAGACTCCGTGGAACGTCGCCTCCTCCTGATCAAAGTGCGCGCCGACGAAAAGCGTCGCACCGGCGTCCTGCAGGTTGTCGACCTCTTCCGTGCTCACGTCGTCGATGTGCAGACGGAAACGGTCGTCATCGAATCTATTGGCTCACTATCTAAACTCGAAGCACTTGTCCGCTCCCTTGAGCAGTACGGTGTGACAGAAATCGTCCAGTCGGGTGCCGTGGCGATCGGTCGCGGATCACGCTCGATCACGGATCAATTGAAGGAGAAATGACAATGACTGAGATCATCTACGACGACGGTGCAGATCTGTCGATCATCCAGTCCAAGAAGGTTGCCATCATTGGCTACGGCTCGCAGGGTCACGCCCACGCGCTCAACCTCAAGGATTCCGGCGTCGACGTGGTTGTTGGTCTGCGTCCGGGCTCTTCCTCATGGGACAAGGCTGAATCCGCTGGCCTGACTGTCAAGGACGTTTCCGAAGCTGTGGCCGAAGGCGACGTTGTGATGATCCTGGTTCCGGACCAGGTCCAGCGTTTCGTCTACGCAGAGCAGATCGCCAAGAACCTCAAGGACGACGCCGCACTGTTCTTCTCGCACGGCTTCAATATCCGCTACGGCTACATTACCCCCGAAGCCGGCCACGACATCTGCATGGTCGCCCCGAAGGGCCCGGGACACACCGTTCGTCGCCAGTTCCTCGAAGGTAAGGGTGTTCCGGCCCTCGTCTGTGTCGAGCAGGACGCATCCGGCCAGGCGCTCGCGCTCGCACTGTCCTACGCCAAGGCAATCGGTGGCACCCGCGCAGGCGTCATTGAGACCACCTTCACTGAAGAAACCGAAACCGACCTCTTCGGCGAGCAGGCAGTCCTCTGCGGTGGCGTTTCCAAGCTTATCCAGTATGGCTTCGAAACCCTGACCGAAGCTGGCTACAAGCCCGAAATGGCCTACTTCGAGGTCTGCCACGAACTGAAGCTCATCGTTGACCTGATCAACGAGGGTGGCCTGACCAAGCAGCGTTGGTCCTGCTCCGACACCGCAGAGTATGGCGACTACGTCTCCGGCCCGCGCGTCATCGGCCCGCAGGTTAAGGAAGCCATGAAGGAGGTCCTTGCCGACATTCAAGACGGCACCTTTGCCAAGCGCTTCATCGCCGACCAGGACAACGGCGGCCTCGAATTCAAGGCGCTGCGTGCAGAAAACGAAGCGCACCCGATCGAAAAGACCGGCCAGAAGCTCCGCAAGGCCTTCGGTTGGACCTCGGCAGACGCCGACTATACCGATGGTTCCGCAGCTCGCTGATCGATTCCGCGCGAGTGCTGTCGCCTTCCACTAGGGAAGCATGACGGAGGCTCGCAGAGACATTGTGGTGGCCACCCTCAAGGTGGCCGCCACATGCATATACGAGTGGGGGAATGAGCTAGCGTCGGGCTACCTGCGCAGTTGCAAGGAATACCGGGTAGTCACGCCCCGACTTCGAAATCGTCATCACCGTGGAGACGAGGATATTCTGGCAGCCACGTTCGTGGAGCAACTGCTCAACGAGAGCACGTTCGGTGCCGTGATGAGCCGGAACAATATCCCCGTCAGCATGGTAGGAACCGTCGTCCGCATCCATATCCGCCAGAGCAACCCAGCCACCCGGCCGCACTCGCTCCACAAGCGCACGGATCACCGAGCGCTGATCCTTCATATGATGCAGAGCCATCAGCGACACAATGACGTCATATTCCTGGGAGGGAACTTCGCTGACCCACTGCTCCGCGTCACAGAACAGGGCATCCATGCGATCATTCAGGCCGGCATCCGCAATGTTGCGGTGAGCAACTTCCAACATTCCCTGAGACGTATCACCCAGACTCACGTGATCGGCATGGGAGGACAGAGCCAGCCCCAGCAGCCCCGTCCCAGAACCGATATCGAGCCAGTGACCTCCCGAAGGGAGTCGTCGCATTATTTCTGAGGCGACGGTGCGTGCGCGTTCCCCGCGTACGGGAGAAGAATCCCACTGCTCCGCGTGGGCATCGAACGGAGAATTGGCCGTAGGAAAAGACGAAAGCATGGGAACAGTGTATAGGAGCCTGTCTAGGGCGTGCTGCCCGCTTGGGGCGTGAGGTGTGGAATGAAGAAGAGAAATGACGGCATCGAAAAGGAAAGGAGCGCGTGGGGAGGAATAGCGCAGGAGGATGTCCGCCTCGTCGGGGAAAGGATCCGCATGGCGGACGTTTCCGCGCACACAGACGCAGCTCAGCACACTGGATGTATGCGCACGATCAAATTGGCCGTGATTCCCGGCGACGGTATCGGTAAAGAGGTTGTTCCCGAAGGCCTGAAAGTTCTGACCAAAGTCCTTGAAGGTTCCGACCTGGAACTTGAAACGACTCACTTCGATCTGGGCGCTGACCGCTGGCACCGCACCGGCGACACCCTGACCGACGAAGATCTTGAAGCAATCAGGGGAAACGACGCTATCCTTCTGGGTGCTGTTGGTGACCCGTCGGTTCCCTCCGGTGTCCTTGAACGCGGTCTGTTGCTGAAGCTCCGCTTCGCTCTCGATCACTACGTGAACCTTCGTCCCTCGAAGTACTACGAAGGCGTTGCCTCGCCACTGCGCACCCCCGACAACACGGACTTCGTTGTTGTCCGTGAAGGCACGGAAGGCCTCTACTGTGGCAACGGCGGCGGAGTCCGCGTCGGCACCCCGCACGAGATCGCAACCGAGATTTCAGTCAACACTGCTTTCGGTGTTGAGCGCGTTGTACGCTACGCGTTCGAAAAGGCCAACGCTCGGCCTCGTAAAAAACTTACTTTGGTGCACAAACACAATGTCCTCGTGAACGCCGGACACCTCTGGCGCCGCACAGTCGAAGCCGTCGGAGCCGAATATCCTGACGTCGCCGTCGACTACTGCCACGTTGACGCGGCCACGATCTACATGGTCACCGACCCGCAACGCTTCGACGTGATCGTCACCGACAACCTGTTCGGCGACATCCTCACCGACGAAGCGGGCGCAGTCACCGGTGGCATCGGCCTGGCCGCATCGGGCAATATCAACCCCGACGGTGCATTCCCGTCGATGTTTGAGCCCGTCCACGGCTCTGCGCCCGACATTGCAGGTCAGGGCAAGGCTGATCCGACTGCAACGATCTCCTCGGTCGCACTGTTGCTCGACCATATTGGCAAGCCGGAACTGGCAGCCAAGGTGGAAGCCGCCATCGAAAAGGACATGGCCGGCCGCGTTGCCACCGATAAGACAGGCACTCCGCTGGTTCGCTCCACCTCCGAAATCGGAGACGCAATCTGCGCGGCACTTGCCTGAGCGTATTCTCACCGACTGATGCGCGCCTAGGGTCACATGACGGAACCTCGGCGAGCATCGTCCTATCCACACATATCCTTGACGTAACGCCTACGAAGAGGAGAAATAATGACGATCCAAGAGCATGTGCCTACTCAGCTGGAATCCTTGGCTGCTCAGCCGATTGGATCCGGTGACGAGCTTGCAGGTCGTTTCCCTCTTACCATCAACCCGAATCCTGCGTCGCAGACAGAATACGACGCGGTGATGAATGATCTGACCTTCGGCTGTCAGTTCACCGATCACATGGCGCACATGCGCTGGATCAAGGGTGAAGGCTGGACGGATCGCGGTGTGATTCCTTACGGTCCGCTGGATCTTACGCCGGGTGCTGCGGTTCTGCACTACTCGCAGTCCGTGTTCGAAGGCATCAAGGCCTACCGTCACGATGACGGGTCGATCTGGACCTTCCGCCCGACTTTCAATGCGGCGCGCATCAACCACTCGGCTCGTCGTCTGGCTCTGCCCGAGATGGATCGCGAAGACTTCGTCGCCTCCCTGGTTGACTACGTTCGCGCGGATTCGAAGTGGGTTCCCGAAGGTGATGGCACCAGCCTCTACCTTCGCCCGTTCATGTTCGCGTCCGAGGCATTCGTGGGTGTCCACGCCGCCCAGGTGGTCGACTACTACGTGATCGGCTCGCCGTCCGGTCCGTACTTCAAGTCCGGCTTCACCGGTGTTGCGATCTGGGTCGTTAAGGGGTACCACCGTGCAGGCCCGGGCGGTACCGGTACCGCGAAGGCGGGTGGCAACTACGCTGCGTCTCTGATGCCGCAGGAAGTCGCTGCTGAAAAGGGCTTCTCGCAGGTCTGCTTCCTGGACACCTACGAGGAAAAGTATCTCGAAGAGCTCGGTGGCATGAACATGTTCGTCGTCATGGCTGACGGCACGATCCGCACGCCCGAACTGTCCGGTGTCATCCTTGAGGGTGGTACGCGTTCGGCAATCTGCCGTATGTTGCGCGAGCAGGGAACCGAGGTTCGTGAAGAAAAGATCGCTCTGGACGAACTGGTTGCGGGAATCCGCTCCGGCGTGGTTTCGGAGATCTTCGCGTGTGGCACGGCCGCCGTCGTCACGCCGATTACTCGCCTTACGAATGACGACTTCGATGTGGAGCTCCCCGTTGGTGAAAAGACGAAGGCTATCCATGCTGAGCTGACCGGTATCCAGATGGGGCACCGTCCGGATCCGTACAACTGGCTCTACCGCCTCGCCTGAGTTTCACGTTTTTAACGTGCGGCCTCGTTGTTTTTTATCGACGAGGCCGCCTCCATATACAAGACTGGGCTGTGGGACGAAGTCCCACAGCCCAGAAACTTTGTGAGGGGCGGAGTTGGATCACTGATCAGCCAGGCGTGCACCTTCAGTCAGTGATTCGAGCTTTGCCCAGGCGATCGACGGGTAGACGCGGCCACCCAGGCCGCAGTCGGTCGATGCGACAACGCGTTCCTTGCCAACGATGTCGGTGAACTGGTCCTAGCCCTCGGCAATACCCGGAGCATCGAATGTGACACAACGGTCTGTTCATTCAATGACCTCGTTGGGCACGCGTAAACCAATCCTCTTAGGCTTAACGCATTACCTAATTACTAGGAGGACGTTCATGAGCCGGCAGCTTCGCTCCGCGACTTCAACGCAGGGCCGCAATATGGCTGGTGCCCGTGCGCTCTGGCGCGCGACGGGTATGAGAGATAGCGACTTTGGGAAGCCGATTATTGCCGTCGTTAACTCGTTCACCGAATTTGTGCCTGGACACGTCCATCTTCGTAACGTTGGCAAGCTTGTCGCTGACGCAATTGTTGAAGCCGGCGGCGTTGCCAAGGAAATGAACACCATTGCCGTCGATGACGGTATTGCGATGGGCCATGGTGGCATGCTCTACTCGCTACCCAGTCGCGAAGTCATCGCCGACTCCGTTGAATACATGGTAAATGCCCATTGTGCGGATGCCATGGTCTGCATCTCCAACTGTGACAAGGTCACGCCCGGCATGTTGATTGCTGCGATGCGCCTCAACATCCCCGTTGTTTTCGTCTCCGGCGGCCCGATGGAAGCTGGCAAGAACATTGATCCGTCCGTGATCATTGGCGACGCAAAGACCGGCCACGGCAACCTCATCACCGTTATGAATGCGACGGCGAACGACGAGGTTTCCGACGATGCGCTGCTCGCCATCGAGAAGCTTGCTTGCCCGACCTGTGGTTCCTGCTCCGGCATGTTCACCGCGAACTCGATGAACTGTCTGACTGAGGCCCTTGGCCTGTCGTTGCCCGGCAACGGTTCAACCCTCGCCACCCAGGTTGCTCGCCGCGACCTGTTCGTGCGCGCAGGCGAAATGATCGTTGACCTTAGCCACCGCTACTACGACGAGGAAGATGATTCCGTCCTGCCTCGTAACATCGCGAACAAGGATGCCTTCCGCAACGCGATGACACTGGATATGGCGATGGGGGGGTCCTCGAACACCGTCCTGCACCTGCTGGCAGTTGCGCACGAAGGTGGAATTGACTTCGATCTCGAAGACATCGCAGAACTGGGACGCACCGTCCCGTGCCTGTCCAAGGTTGCACCGAACCACAATGACTACCACATGGAAGATGTCCATCGAGCAGGCGGTATTCCGCGCATTCTGGGTGAACTCGACCGTGGTGGGTTCCTCACCCACACCGTCCACACCATTCACTCGCCGTCGCTGGACGAGTGGCTGGGAGCATGGGATCCGAAGTCGCCCACCGTCACCGACGAAGCGATTGAACTCTGGAAGGCAGCGCCCGGAAACGTGCGCACCACCGAAGCGTTTACTACCTCGAATGAGTGGGCTGAACTTGACCTCGATCAGGAAAACGGTTGTGTCCGCGATATCGAGCACGCCTACACTGCAAATGGTGGCCTGACCGTTCTCTTCGGCAACCTTGCCCCCGAAGGCGCCATCATCAAGGCAGCCGGTATTGACCCGTCTCTCTTTCACTTCGAAGGCCGAGCGCGCGTCATGGAATCCCAGGACGAAGCCATCGAAAAGATCCTCGATAATACCGTCGAAGCTGGCGACGTTGTTGTCATTCGCTACGAGGGACCCGCAGGGGGGCCGGGTATGCAGGAAATGCTCTACCCGACCTCCTTCATCAAGGGACGAGGCCTCGGTAAAGCCTGCGCCCTCATCACCGACGGTCGCTTCTCCGGTGGCACGTCTGGCATCTCCGTTGGACACATTTCACCCGAGGCGGCTGACGGTGGTCTGATCGGCCTGATCGAAGACGGTGATCCGATCATCATCGACGTGAACGAGGGTCTTCTGCAGCTCGATGTCCCCGAAGAGGAAATCGAACGCCGTCGCGTAGCCCAGGAAGCACGCGAACACCCGTGGACTCCGCTGAACCGTGACCGTGTTGTCTCACCCGCACTGCAGCTCTACGCCGCAACGGCTTTGAGCGCATCGAAGGGCGCAGCACGTGACGTCTCGCGCGTCCTCCGCTGAACGTTGAATCAGTGGTCGCGGCCTCGTCGATTGTGATGAGGCCACCCACCCATATCTGAACGTTCAGCCCAACACGACCTGACCAGACCAAAGCGCACACGCGCTGAACTCGAGGGAGCTGGCAATGAGCGAACACGTTGCCCTGTACGACACGACCTTGCGCGACGGAGCCCAACAGGAGGGCATTTCCCTGTCCGTCGCTGACAAGCTCGTAGCACTGCCCATTTTGGACGAGCTGGGCGTCGACTACATCGAAGGCGGATGGCCGAGCGCGATTCCGAAAGATATGCAGTTCTTCCAGCGCGCTCGCGGCATACAGTTGCATCACGCGCGCCTTACAGCCTTTGGTGCCACCACGAAAGCCGGCGTTCGGGCATCCGAGGACCCGCAGGTTGCTGGGCTTGCTGAATCAGGCGCATCGGTCGTCACGCTGGTTGCGAAGTCGGATCCTCGCCATGTGACGCGTGCGCTACGAACAACGCTCGAAGAAAACCTGCGCATGGTGCGTGACACCGTCGAATACCTGACGGGCGAAGGCATCGACGTCATGGTCGATCTGGAGCACTACTTCGACGGGCTCGCATTCGATCCTTCATATGGAATTGAAGTGATGCTTGAGGCTGCGCGCGCTGGAGCCATCGCAGTTATTCCGTGTGACACGAACGGTGGAAACCTGCCGTCGACTATCGGTGCGCTGACGGTGCGTTCGCGTCAAGCTTTGGATAAGGCCGGGTGCGGTTTAACGGTGCTCGGCATTCACACTCACAACGACACTGGGTGTGCGGTAGCGAACACCATTGCTGCCGTGGAAGCGGGGGCGCGTCAGGTTCAGGGTACAGTCAACGGCTACGGTGAACGCACCGGTAATGCGAACCTGCTAACGTGTGCGGCGAACCTGCAGATCAAGTGCGGTTTTGATGTGATCCCGGACGATGCGCTTTCGTCGCTGGACTCCGTGTCCCACCGCATTGCGGAGCTCGTGAACATCACGCCGTTCGCGCGCGACCCCTACGTTGGAACCTCGGCATTCGCGCACAAGGCTGGTCTGCACGCATCTGCGATCCGCGTTGATCCCGATCTGTACCAGCACATCGATCCCGCCCTGGTGGGGAACGGCATGCGGATGCTGGTATCCGAAATGGCTGGAAAGTCCTCAATCGAGCTGAAGGCTGAGGAGCTCGGCATCGACCTGACTGCTCTTCCGAATGCCGCGGCTCTGCTGGCGGCAAAGGTGAAGGAACGCGAAGCTGCCGGCTACACCTACGATGCTGCCGACGCTTCTTTCGAACTGCTGGCGCTGGGGGAACTGGGGCAGATGCCACGCTTCGTCCGCGTCGAGTCCTGGAAGGTGACGACTCAGGAAATCGCTGAAGTCAAGGGCGATCCCTTCGCCGAATCGGAAGCGACCGTCAAGATTCACACGGAACGCCGTCACATTCGAACGGCCGAAGGAAACGGGCCTGTGAATGCTCTCGACCGGGCACTCCGTCACGTGTTGACTCGCGACTACCCGGTGTGCGCGAGCTTCAAACTTTCTGACTTCAAGGTGCGTATTTTGGACGAGGATCGTGCGGGCACTGATTCCACGATTCGCGTTCTGATTGAAACCACTGACGGACACCGCTCCTGGTCGACCGTTGGTATCGGTACGGACATTATTGAGGCCTCGTGGGAAGCACTCTTCGACGCCTACATGTGGGGGCTGTTGCATTCGGGCGTGGCGCCGCTGTTGCGTGAGTGAACTTCAGCTGAAAACGCTGGCGCGATTCGCATTGCGGGGCGTGGCGGGGGACAATTGAGCCATGCATGGAGAGTACAAAGTTCCCGGTGGCAAGCTCGTCGTTGTTGACTGCGACGTGGAAAACGACTCGATTGTGAATGTGCGCCTCTCTGGTGACTTCTTCCTTGACCCCGATGATGCGCTACTGCGTATGACGGGCGCGCTTGAAGGTGCTCCCGTATCACTGTCAGGTGTTGAGATCGCTTCGCGTGTTGAAGCTGGCCTAGATCCCGATGACGTTCTCATGGGTATTACGCCCGCCGCTGTTGGCGTGGCCGTGCGTCGTGCTCTGGGACATGCGCTCTCTTGGGATGACATCGATTTCGAGGTCATTCACGGTCCCGTTGTTGACCCGATGATTAACGTTGCCATGGACGAGACCCTGGTCGAAGATGTTGCGGCTGGTCGCCGTAAGCCGTTCATGCGACTCTGGGAATGGAACGGCCCACAGGTTGTTATCGGTTCCTTCCAGTCCTACCAGAACGAGATCCAGCAGGATGGCGTCGAACGCCATGGCATTACCGTGTCTCGTCGCGTCACCGGTGGCGGTGCTATGTTCATGGAGCCCGGTAACTGTGTCACGTACTCGCTGGTCATTCCGACCGCTCTGGTTGAGGGAATGAGTTTCGAACAGTCGTACCCTTTCCTGGACCAGTGGGTCATGGAAGTCCTGGCAAAGCTAGGTGTGAAGGCGAAGTATATTCCGCTGAATGACATTGCGTCCGAAGCGGGAAAGATCGGCGGTGCAGCACAAAAGCGCTGGTCAAACGGCTATATGGTTCACCACGTGACAATGTCCTACGACATTGACGCAGTGAAGATGAACGAGGTCCTGCGCATCGGCATGGAAAAAATCCGCGACAAAGGAACCCGTAGTGCTGTCAAGCGCGTTGACCCGATGCGCTCTCAGACCGGCCTGCCACGCGAGCAGATCCTCGACACCTTTTACGACCACTTCAAGACGAAGTACAACGCTACTGACGGTGAAATCACTGAAGCTGACATCCAGCGCGCGAAGGAACGGTGCGAAACGAAGTTCGCGACCTACGAGTGGGTGCACCGCATTCCCTGATTGGTCAACGCTGTTCCCCGTGGCTTGTCTCAGTCGCGGGGAACAGCGTTGTCAAGAGCTAGTGATTATCGAGAGCTGAGAGACGTACTCAATTCCTCGCAGGAAACTCCGGTCTCCGCCGACTTCTCGAATCAGATCAAGGGTGAGATAGTCAGGCGTCATGCTCATGTCCCAGTGTTGCACCTAGCCCAGGTTTCGCGCCCCGAAAACGGCGGTGCCGACGCGGACGATTGTTGCGCCTTCAGCGATCGCCCAGTGAAGATCATTCGACATTCCCATCGACAGTTCCAGCTTGCTCATCGCGTACGAGACCCCGATTCGATCTCGGATCTCGCGAAGCTGGGCGTACGCGGAGCGAACATCAGCCTCGATGGGGGAATTCAGCCCAACTGTCATGAAGCCACCGAGCTTCAAATGTTCTGACCTCACGACTGCCTCAACGACAGAATCAACGCCTGCCGGCTGGCACCCGTGTTTCGTGTCTTCACCGGACACGTTGACCTCGATGAAAACCGGCAGGGAAGTGGAAAGACGCTGGTCGATCTTCGTAGCAAGCGCTACAGAATCGAGAGATTCAATCAGATCGACGCACGCCAAAGCTTGATTGATCTTGTTCGATTGCAGTGGTCCGATCAAATGTAAGTGAGAACCTTCAACGCTACGGATAGCATCAACGGTATTTCGGGCTTCCTGAACGCGATTGTGACCAAGCAAGATCGGCTGGCCAAGGTCTTTCAACAGCCGTGCAGCGTGCGCGCATTCCTCGGCGGATCGCGTCTTCACGGCAAGCTCGAGCGCAACTTTTTGCGATGCCCCATACTGGGTGCGCGTAGCCTCAATCCGTTCCAACGCTTGCTGAATTCCCACCTGAATGCTCATAGGTGAATCGTACGGCAGTCCGGCCTCGTGCCCCCTGAATAATCCCTGACGTGCCCTGAACAACTGACTTTCGAAGGGCGCGCCCAACGTGCACGCGAGATAATTGATGTAGCTTCACCAACGACTTCAAGGAGACCTTGTGCGCACGCTACTCAACATCATTTGGCTACTCTTCGGTGGCATCTGGCTCTGGCTGGGATACCTGCTGGCCGGCGTCATCGCGTGCGTTTTCATTGTGACGATCCCGGCTGGCCTGGCGTGCTTCCGTATCGCACAGTACGTGCTCTGGCCGTTCGGACGTAGTGTTGTGCCTCTGCCAAATGCAGGCGCGGGATCGGCTCTGATGAACGTCGTCTGGTTCCTGATCGCTGGACTCTGGCTCGCAATGGGGCACGTAGTAACAGCTGCTACGCAAGCCGTGACGATCATTGGTATTCCGGTGGCGCTCGCGAATCTGAAGATGATTCCGGTGACTTGCTTCCCGTTCGGAAAGACCGTGGTTTCTGATCCGCGCGCAGTAATCATCTGAGCAGGTGTATCCAAGTGGGGAAAAAGAAAGCGAATTCGAGTTCGCCGTCGGGTCCGACTCGTGCGATTGAAGCATTGAACAAGGCCGGAATTTCCTTCACATTGCACGAATACGAGCATTCGCCCGAAGCCCGCACGTACGGTGGTGAAACGGTTGAGAAGCTCGGTGTTAATCCGGCGACTGCGTTTAAAACGCTGATGGTCAAACTTAATACCGGCGAGTTCGTTGTCGGGATTATCCCGGTTCTTCATCATTTGTCGATGAAGCTGATCGCGAAGGCTGCAGGTGCGAAGAACGCTGAGATGGCAGATCCCGCTGTCGCACAGCGTCGTACGGGATACGTGGTGGGCGGGATTTCTCCGCTGGGACAGACGACTTCGCACCGTTTATTTGTTGATGAGTCCTGTTTGGACCATGACATGATGATCGTGTCAGGTGGTAGGCGCGGCTATTCGGTGGAGTTGAGCCCGCTGGACTTTATCGATGTGTCAGGCGCCGAATGCGTTCCGCTGACTGCGATCGACTAGGTGAATACAGGCCCGGCGGCTGCTGAGCCGTGAGAGATGAAAACCCTGAAGTGGGCGTGCGAGTGGTCGAGACTGGTCGGTGATAGTGACCGCTCGTCCGGTTTCGGCGACGAGGCGCACGATCCGTCCGGATCGTTGGTTGAGTTCTCGAAGAGAAACCATCGGTTCGTTGCCTCTTGAAATGCTCATATTGCCGGTGTAGCGACTCAATGTTCTACACGTTCTACATTGGAGAGGGTGCAGTAGCCCCTCAGGGAGTACGTGAACTTCTTAGTACGTGAGCTTCTTAGTGCGGGCCTACGGACAGCAGGGTCAGCGCGACTGAGCCTTGGCGATCGGATTCAACAAGGTCGATCAGGGCGACGAGGCGCCAGTCGCCATCGCCATTCGGATCAAGCAGTGTCTGAGTCGCCAACCAATACGTGTGGTCACCGTCCGCCTCGGCGCCAGCAACCTCAAGATCTGCGGAGGAAGGGTGCTCATTCAATTCGCACAATGAGGTCGACCGAGCTTCCTGATCGATCCCGATCCAGTCATACTCCGCCCAGTAGCGCTCTAACACGTGATCCCAACGTTCTTCATCCCACCCGGAATCGGCGTCCTCGCGCGCCAGAGCCTCAACCGCGTCGCGGCTCATCAGTTCTACACGATGGAACATCGCCTTACGCACTGCCGTACGGAACGCATGCTTATTCGTCGTAAACGCGATCGTTCCGTCCTCGTCAGCGCCGAACGCAACCTCGTTTCCAACCGTCTGTGTAGCCGGATTCGAGGCTGTGCCTTCAGCCAATGCCTCCCACTCGTCCAACAAGGAGGAGTCAACCGCACGAATCAGCGTGGCCAGCCAATCGATGATCGCCTCAACCTCGTCCGTCATCGCATCGTCGGGAATAATCTGCTTCATGCCACGATATGCATCCGTCAAATAACGCAGCAGCACGCCTTCGGAACGTCCCACGTCGTAACGAGAAACAAGCTCCGTGAATGTCATCGCGTTCTCAACCATCTCACGGACAACTGACTTCGGAGAAATCTCAAGATTCCCAACCCAAGGATTCGCCTTCACATAGGTTGCGAACGCCGGCTCCAACAGATCAGCCAACGGCATCGGCCACGTTACCGATTCCAATGCTTCCATACGTTCGTCATACTCCATGCCCTCGGCCTTCATCGCGGCGAGAGCCTCACCCTTGGCTACAGAACGCTGGGCAAAGAGCAGAGGACGAGGATCGTCGAGAACCGATTCCACAACGGACAGAACATCAAGCGCATATGACGGCGATTCAGGATCCAAGAGTTCAATCGCAGCAAGCGCAAACGGTGACAGTGGCTGATTCAACGCAAAATCATCGGGCAGATCAGTTGCCGCACGGAGCCTGGGACGATGTTCCTTCAACGCTTGAGCGGTAGAGACGTGCTCGACTACGCCCGCCTGCAACAACGAGGAGTAGATGTCGCCCAAGCGGCGAAGATGTGGGTTCGAGTCCTGGGGACGGTCATCGTTGCCCACGGCCAGCTCCACCAAATGGGCTCCAGGATCGCGCCTGGCAAGTTCCGCTCCGGCAAGAACATTCAAGACCATCGAGTGCGTCATTGAGAACTGTGAACGCAACTGTTCGGGCTGTTCTTCAGTTAAACGCGTGAACGTCGCCTTTGTCCACGAGATCGTTCCATCGCCAGGACCCTTACGCTTCTTCGCCTGCTTCTTCTGGGCGCGCTTCAACTCACGCGCGTCGCGAGCCGCTTCCTGGGCCGCACTGAGCTTCGCGCGCTCGCGGGCAGCCTCGATCTCATGCTCAGGAGCAAGAACACGCACATAGCCGACAGTGTCGAAGCCAGCGCGACCTGCACGACCAGCAATTTGATGGAATTCGCGTGCTGATAGGTGACGCATCTTGTTGCCATCGAACTTCACCAATGAGGTCAACAACACCGTGCGAATGGGCACGTTGATACCAACACCAAGAGTGTCAGTTCCGCACACGATGGGGAGCAAGCCCTGCTGTGTGAGGCGCTCAACCAGTCGGCGATAGCGGGGGAGCATACCGGCATGATGAACACCAATTCCCTGGGTGAGTAGAGATCGCAGAGCCTGACCGAACCCCTTCGCAAAGTTCACGGATGCAAGCTCGGCCTTGATCTTCTTCTTTTGGTCATCACTGATCAACGTGCGCTTATCAAATGATTGCGCAGTTGAAATGGCATCTTTCTGAGAAAAATGCACGATGTAGACCGGCCAGCGGTCCTCGTTTAGCAGGCGTTCAACCGTGTCATCCAAACGATCAACAACGTATTCAAATTCAAGAGGAACCGGGCGCTTCGCATTATCAATCAACGCAACCTTGCGTCCGGTGCGTTCCTGCCACGTGTGACGGAAGAACGCGGTGTCACCAAGCGTCGCAGACATCGCGACAAACTGAGGTTTTGTGAGCTCCAGCAGGGGAATCTGCCACGCCGATCCTCGCTGCGGATCCCCGTAATAGTGGAACTCATCCATCACGATCATGTCCGCATCCAAGGACGGACCTTCACGCAGAGACTGATTCGCCAAGATTTCAGCCGTGCAACAGATAATCGGCGCCAGAGGATTGAGGGACACGTCGCCCGTCACCATGCCAACGTTCTGCGCACCAAAGAGCGCGACCAGATCGAAGAACTTCTCTGAAACAAGAGCCTTCAGAGGTGCGGTGTAATACGAGCGCCCACCATTCGCCATCGACACGAAGTGCGCGGCCAACGCGATCATCGACTTGCCGGACCCCGTTGGGGTTGCAGCAATAATGTGCTTCCCGTCGAGGAGCTCAAGGAACGACTCTTCCTGATGCGGATACAGTGGCCTGCCCGTTGAGGCCGCCCACGAAGTAAACGCTTCGTAGAGCGCGTCAGGATCCTTCAACAGACCATCGTCTTCCAACTGGTCCAGAAGTTCGTTCAAGCTCGCTGTCATGGTTCCATTCTCCCAGAAAAACAACTGCTCCCAAACGCTCGCTATTCAATCTGTGGATAGAAGGGACAGGCGATGTGAGCCTGTGAATAACTGCCTGTTTAAGGAAACGCGCCCAGCGGTGTGCCTCGTACCCCGAGGGTCAACTGAACGTGCACCCAAGTGGTCACGTTGTGGATCGAAAAACGGGGAAAGTAGATCGTGTGCCATGCTTACCGCGTCCCGTTAGCCGTAACCCACCACAGTGGTGGACAAGAAAGGAGTGCGACGTGGAAGACCTTGCAAATCAAATTCTGGCGGTCGCAGACTGGCTCACGTTACACGTGACAGTCTGGGTTCTCGTTGGCACCGGCCTTTTCCTGACCATCGTCTCTCGTGGTGTGCAGCTGAGGCATTTCCCGTCGATGATTCGCGTCGTCACCGGCTCGCGTCAAGGTGCGAAGGGTGGCATCTCGTCCTTCCAGGCGTTCACGATTTCACTTGCCGCCCGCGTCGGCGTCGGTAACGTCTTCGGCGTGGCAGCAGCTTTGCTGATGGGTGGTCCGGGCGCAGTTTTCTGGATGTGGATCGTCGCCCTCGTCGGAATGGCGACCGCATTCTTCGAGGCAACGCTCGCGCAGGTCTTCAAGGTCCGCGTCGCTGACGGCACATTCCGTGGCGGTCCCGCGTACTACATTTCGCTCGGTATGAAGAACAAGGTACTAGCCTCAGTTTTCGCCGTCATTACTGTTGTCACCTGCGCATTCGTCATCACCTCCGTCCAGTCGAACGCCATCGCCGGAACCCTGCTCTCCGCACTTGGTGACGCCGGCTCTGAGCCCGTCATCGGTTCACTCACCCAGGCGCAGATCATCATCGGTGCCCTGCTGTTCGTCTTCTCCTCCATGGTCATCTTCGGCGGTATCCGCACCGTCGCCCGCGTGACCGAGTGGATGGCCCCGATCATGGCCACGATCTACGTCATCATGGTCGCGATCATCGTCATCATGAACATCGGCCAGTTCGGAACCGTCCTCGGTCAGATCTTCTCCTCCGCATTCGCGCCCCAGCCACTCGTCGGTGGCCTCGGCGGTGGCATATTCGCCGCCCTGATCAATGGCACGAAGCGAGGCCTCTTCTCGAACGAAGCCGGCCAGGGTACTGCCCCGAACGCCGCTGCAACCGCGACCGTTGCGCACCCTGTGTCCCAGGGGCTCATTCAGTCCCTCGGCGTTTTCATCGACACGATCATCGTGTGTACCGCCACCGCGTTCGTCATCCTGATCGCAGGCCCGGACGTCTGGGGAGCCGAAGGCATCAGTCCCGCAAACCTGACCTCCGCAGCCGTCGCGAACAAGCTCGGCCAATGGACCATCATGCCGATGGCCGTCCTCATCTTCGTCCTCGCGTACTCGTCGATCATCGCCGCCTACGTCTACTCCGAAACAAACATGACGTTCGTGACCGACAAGAAGTGGGCAACCTGGACCGTTCGCGTCATCTCCGTCATGTCCGTTGTCCTCGGCGCGCTGGTCTCGCTGGACCTAGTCTGGAACGCCGTCGATATTGCGATGGCCGTCATGACCGTCACCAACCTGGTCGCCCTGCTCTGGCTCTCGAAGTGGGGCCTGGGCGCCATGCGCGACTACGAAGCTCAGCGCAAGGCAGGCAACGAGGTCCCCGTTTTCATCGGCAAAGACAACCCGTTGCTTCCCGGCGACCTGCCGACCGACACCTGGGTCGAAGAAAAGGCCTCCTGACACCGCGAGGTTGGATTTCCCGTCCGACTTCCCAGTTGGTTGCTGAAACGGCTTCGTATTGACGAGGCCCATTAGAAAGCCATCCTGACTCAACGCCGGTGGTTCGGGCTCATGCCCGAACCACCGGCGTTTTACCACACTGTTCAACTCCAGATCTTCGAGTTCGCCACCGCCCCGCAGGCAATCCCCGAAAGCTCAGACAAGTGCGTGTTGTTTGGACTCCACCGACTACGTCAGCGGCCAGCCCAATACGCAAAATTCGCACTTGGGGGACAGCCTGCCTCCGCGATGGCTTAGCCCGGAGGCCACACTGCACCCTGAACGTTGCCAGCGTGTGCGCCTTGCGTCGACAAAAGGCGCTCGCGGTTTAGGCTTTGACTATGAAGATCGTGCGTTTTTCTGATGGTGACTCACCGCGTTATGGAGCCCTTGAAGATGGCTCAACCCGAATCGTTGTCCTGAAGGGCGACCCGCTGTTCAATCCGGTTGAGCCCGATGGGCGAATCGTTGAGCTTGATGAAGTTCGCTTGCTTTCGCCGGTCATTCCGCGTTCCAAGGTCGTTGCGATCGGCAAAAACTACGCCGATCATGCGCGCGAAATGGGAGGCGAGGCTCCGGATATGCCGGTCGTCTTCTTGAAGCCGAACACCTCTGTCATCGGCCCCGATGATCCGATCGTTCGTCCGTCCTGGTGCAATGAACTGCATCATGAAGGCGAGCTCGCAGTCATTATTAAGTCCCTGGCAAAGGATGTTCCGCTTGAGGACGTCGACAAGATCATCCTTGGATACACCGTGGCAAACGACGTGACCGCTCGCGATATTCAGCGAGCCGACTCGCAGTGGACTCGCGCAAAAGGCTTCGACACGTCCTGCCCGCTGGGGCCGTGGATCACCGTTGACCCGAACTTGGACGTCAACAACCTGCGGATCACGACCACGGTCGATGGCGAAGTTCGCCAAGACGATACGACCGCCAACATGATCCACAATGTGGCAGAAATCGTCTCCTACGTGTCGTCGATCTTCACGCTGTTGCCCGGCGATGTCATCATCACCGGAACCCCCAAGGGCGTCAGCGAAATGAAGCCCGGTCAAACCGTTGAGGTCACCATCGAAGGTATTGGCACCCTTCGCAACACGGTTCGAGACGCCGAATAGTATCGGCCCTTTACCCGTTAAACGTGTGGGGAGCAGTTTAATGAACTGCTCCCCACACGTCTGTTTTTAGGTGGCCGGCCTCGTCAATTGCCAGAAAGCCAGCCGGTTAAAAATCAGCCGAGACGTCCGCCCGCGACTAAGGCGAGAACACGGTCGATCATCTCCGCAATTGTTTCGTGCGAGCATGCCAGGTTGAAGCGTGCCCAATCGGCGTAGTCGGCGCCTAGGGTCTTACCGTCATTGACTGCGATTCCGGCTTGCTCGCGCAGAGCGATCGCAGGTGAAGGATTCAAGCCCAAGCCCGCGAATCCCCACCACGACAAGTACGTGCCCTGCGGGCGAACGAAATCAATGGGGGAGTGTGCGATCGCGGCCTCGACCGCATCGACGTTCAGGCGAATATAGTCGCGGACTTCGTCGAGCCACTCGACACCATTCTCGTAGGCTTCGATAGTGCCAACAGTACCGATTGTGGAAGCGTGGAACTGCAGTTTTTGGCCGTGCTCATCCCAGCGTTCACGAAGTGCATCGTCGGGAAGAATCACTTGAGCGGACGGAAGCCCCGCGATATTCCACCCTTTCGACGCGGCGGTCGCCGTCACCGTGTGTGCGGCAAAACGCGGATCAAGACGAGCGTAGGAGAGGAAAGGAACCTCGTCGAGGACCAGGGGAGAGTGGATCTCGTCGCTGAAGACGAGAGCGTCATACTGGCTGACCAGCTCGCCGAGCGCGCGAAGTTCAGTTTCGTCAAAAACACGGCCGGTCGGATTCCACGGGTTGCAGAGAATCACGAGGCCCGCGCCAGCCTCAAGACCTGCTTTGATGCCCTCCAGGTCGAGCGCCCAACCCTTGTCACCGGCAGTATCGCCGTGAAGGGACGGAACCTCAATGACGGGGTGGCCAGCCTCAGTGGGCATTGAAAGGAAAGGCATATAAGCCGGCGTCGGAACGATCACCGGCGCGCCCGAGCGCATCAACGTGGTCATCGTCAGTTCCAACGCGGGAAGAACGGACGTCACCAGACGAACCTGCTCAGGGCACAGATCCCAGCCGAAACGACGCTTTTGGAAAGAGGCGGTTGCTTCAGCAAGCTTCGGTGCCAACCACGACGGCTGGTAGCCCAATAGCCCATCATTGATGCAATCTGTCATCGCTTTCGCGACGCTGGGAGCGGTACCGAAATCCATCTCGGCAACCCACGCGCCGATCGTGGGGGAGCCATCCTTGCGGGTCATGCCCGTCCATTTCAACGAGCCCACGCGATGAAGCTCAGCATCAGTAAAAGTACGAATTGGCACGATTGCTCCTTTATCGGGTCGCCGAAGCAGTCATCGATACCCTCTGATGCCTGCCGAGAAAATGACGTATTGGGAACAAGCCTAGCGCCGACGAAAAGCTCTGCCCGCTGAGGCGAGTAAGATAAAAGCATCATGAGTGAAACGACTGCTTCCGGCGCCGACGTGCGCGTTCGATTCTGCCCCTCACCGACCGGTACCCCCCACGTGGGAATGGTCCGAACCTGCCTGTTTAACTGGGCATACGCGCGCCACACCGGTGGCACCTTCGTCTTCCGTATCGAAGACACCGACGCTGCTCGCGATTCCCAGGAATCGTTCGACCAGATCCTCGACTCCCTAGCATGGCTTGGCCTTGATTGGGACGAGGGCGTCAACAAGGGTGGTCCTCACGGCCCGTACCGCCAGTCCGAGCGCCTGGACATCTACGCCGATGTCGCAGCGAAGCTCCTCGAAAGTGGTTTCGCCTACGAGTCCTACTCCACCCCCGAAGAAATCGAAGAACGTCATCGCGCAAAGGGTGAAGACCCGAAGCTCGGCTACGACGGCTTCGACCGTGACCTCACCGAAGAACAGGTTGCTGCATTCAAGGCTGAAGGCCGCAAGCCGGTTCTGCGCATGCGCATGCCCGACGAAGACATCACGTTCAACGACCTGATCCGCGGTGAAATCACCTTCAAGGCTGGCTCGGTTCCGGACTACGTCATCGTTCGCGCCAATGGTCACCCGCTCTACACGCTGGTGAACCCGATCGACGATGCGCTGATGGAGATCACGCACGTTCTGCGTGGTGAAGACCTGCTGTCCTCCACCCCGCGCCAGATCGTTCTCTATCGCGCACTCGAAGAACTCGGCATCGCCAAGTTCATGCCTCGCTTCGGCCACCTGCCCTACGTCATGGGTGAAGGTAACAAGAAGCTCTCCAAGCGCGACCCCGAATCGAACCTGCTACTCCACAAGGAAGCCGGCATGATTCCCGAGGGCCTGAACAACTACCTCGCCCTCCTCGGCTGGTCGATCGCACCCGACCGTGACATCTTCACGATGGACGAAATGGTTGAAGCGTTCGATATTGCTCAGGTGAATCCGAATCCGGCGCGCTTCGACCAGAAGAAGGCCGTCGCCACCAACGCGGAGCACATTCGTCGCCTCGACACCTGCGATTTCACCCGTCGCCTAGTGCCCTTCCTGGCACGCGAAGGCTACATGAGCGCCGCAATCTACTCCGAGCTCACCGATTCTGAGAAGGCAACCCTCGACGCCGCTGCTCCGCTGGCGCAGACCCGCATTCAGATGCTCGGCGAGGCCGGCCCACTGATGCGCTTCCTGTTCGTCGGCGCAAGCGCCCTCAAATACAACGAAAAAGCTGTTTCTAAGCTCAAGGATTCCGCTCCGGGCGTGCTCGCCGCTACGCGCGAGGTCCTTGCCGGACTCGACGATTTCAGTGCCGAGGCAATCAAGCCCGCGCTCGATGCCAAGCTGGTCGAAGAGATGGAGGTGAAGCCACGCTTCGCATTCGGCCCGCTCTTTGTGGCAATGACCGGTTCGAATGTGTCGTTGCCCGTCGTTGACTCGATGGCAATCCTGGGCAAGGAAGAAACCCTTGCTCGTCTTGATCGCTTCATTGCGACGCTCGCCTGATTTCCTCAACGCTTTCGTGCCAGTCAGTTGCTACCGGCTGGCACGAAAGCGTTTGGAGGGAGACCATGTGTGGCTTCCGGCATCTTCCGCTCTGATTCTCCGCTTTGTTTTCATCGTGAATGTACGAGGTGCATCGCGGATCGCTGAACGTGAAAGACGTTGTTTCGACGCGCCATTTCCCTGATGAACAGGGGAGAGGCAGGAGAATGTGAGTCGAAACATGCCCGCTCGATTTGGCATTAGCGTCACACTCGACTACTCTTTCTTTTCGTCGCGAGAAACCGTAACGGTGACTGCGATTGCCAATGGGGTATGGTGTAATTGGCAACACAGCTGATTCTGGTTCAGCCATTCTAGGTTCGAGTCCTGGTACCCCAGCCATCGGAACGTATGTTTTCCGATAGGCCCCCATCGTCTAGCGGCCTAGGACGACGCCCTCTCACGGCGTTAACGCCGGTTCAAATCCGGCTGGGGGTACCAAACCGATTTACTTGGTTTAACTTGAAGTTTTCGTCATGAGAATTTCAGCGCCCCCATCGTCTAGCGGCCTAGGACGACGCCCTCTCACGGCGTTAACGCCGGTTCAAATCCGGCTGGGGGTACCATTCACACTCATGCCTTGTGGTGTGGGTGTTTTTGTGGGTTAAACGACAAAATGTGTGTTTTTGTTGGCGTGTCGGGATTAGAGTTGGCCTTTTCGGATGCCGAGTGAGT
>NZ_JASOER010000022.1:0-25303 GCF_030212665.1 Pauljensenia sp. UMB9872
GCATATATTTTCATCGTTAACCCAGTTCAGGGCCCATAAATCGAGAGATTCACACACACATTTTGTCGTTTAACCCGTTTTTGTTTATCTGCCACCGGGCACTGACAGGATCGCGACTAGATGGTGATCCCGACCTCGTACCCTGGGCGAATGTGGAGCGCACTGAGGTAAATGTGAGCGAAAAATACCCACTTTCGACGTTCATAATTCGAGTGCGCGCCTATCTTTACGTAAACTGGTTCGGTGCGCACGCACAATCGGACGATGGTCCGAAATGAACGTCAGGAGTATCTGTGTCCCTCATTGACAAGATTCTGCGAGCCGGCGAAGGCCGTACGCTCAAGAAGTTTGATCAGCTCGCCACCCAGGTTGATGCGTTGCAAGAAGACTTCGAAGCACTCACGGACGAAGAACTCCAGGCAAAAACCGCTGAATTTAAGGCCCGTCTTGAAGAGGGCGAAACCCTTGACGACCTCCTAGTTGAAGCTTTCGCAACAGTCCGCGAAGCATCTTGGCGCATCCTGCGTATGCGTCCCTTCCACGTCCAGGTCATGGGTGGCATCGCACTGCACAAGGGCAACATTGCCGAAATGAAGACCGGTGAAGGCAAGACCCTCGTCGCCACTATGCCCGCATACCTGCGCGCACTCACCGGCAAGGGCGTCCACGTCGTTACGGTCAACGACTACCTGGCAAAATACCAGTCGGACATCATGGCTCGCGTCTACAACTTCCTCGGCCTGACCACCGGCTGTGTACTGGTCGGACAGAAGCCTGCAGAACGCCGTAAGCAGTACGAAGCTGACATCACCTACGGAACCAACAACGAGTTTGGCTTCGACTACCTGCGCGACAACATGGCCTCCACCCTTGATGACATGGTTCAACGTGGCCACAACTACGTCATCGTCGACGAAGTTGACTCGATCCTCATTGATGAGGCTCGTACGCCACTCATTATTTCGGGCCCAGCCTCGGGCGACGTCAACCACTGGTATATGGAATTCGCTCGCATTGCACGCATGCTTGAGCGCGACGTCGACTACGAAGTTGATGAAAAGAAGAAGACCATCGGTGTTCTCGAAGCAGGTATTGACCACGTCGAAGACCAGCTCGGCGTCGAAAACCTGTACGAGGCAGCAAATACTCCACTGATCGGCTTCCTAAACAACTCGATCCGCGCCAAGGAACTCTTCCACAAAGACAAGGACTACATTGTCACCGACGGTGAAGTTCTGATCGTTGACGAGCACACCGGCCGTGTCCTTCCGGGGCGTCGCTACAACGACGGTATGCACCAGGCAATCGAGGCCAAGGAAGGCGTCGAAATCCAGGCTGAAAACCAAACCCTGGCAACGATCACCCTGCAGAACTACTTCCGCCTCTACCCGGAAGGCTCCCGCGCTGGCATGACCGGTACGGCAGAAACAGAAGCAGCGGAATTCGCCTCCACCTACAAGATCGGTGTTATCCCGATCCCGACAAACAAGCCGATGATCCGCAAGGATCAGCCGGACTTCGTTTTCCCATCTGAAGCTGGCAAGCTCAAGGCAATCATTGAAGATATCGCTGAGCGCCACGAAAAGGGACAGCCGGTCTTGGTGGGTACCGCTTCGGTTGAAAAGTCCGAACTGCTGTCCCAGTTGCTCAAGCAACGACACATTCCGCACCAGGTCCTGAACGCAAAGCAGCACGCGCGCGAAGCTGCCGTTGTCGCAATGGCCGGTCGCAAGGGTGCTGTCACGGTGGCAACCAATATGGCTGGTCGAGGCACCGACATTATGCTCGGTGGTAACTCCGAGTTCATCGCTCAGGCAAACCTCGCGGCCAAGGGGCTTGACCCGAAGGAAAACGCTGACGAGTACCGTGCGGCGTGGCCGATCGCCCTTGAAGAAGCAGATGCGGCCGTCCAGGCAGAACGCGAAGAGGTCCGTGAGCTTGGTGGCCTGTACGTTCTGGGTTCAGAACGCCACGAATCGCGTCGCATCGACAATCAGCTCCGCGGTCGTTCCGGACGTCAGGGTGACCCCGGCGAATCGCGCTTCTACCTGTCCATGGAAGACGACCTGATGCGCCTGTTCAACTCGGGTATGGCGCAACGTATCATGGCCTCGGGCGCATACCCCGAAGACCTGCCACTGGAAAACAAGCTTGTTTCACGTTCGATCGCATCAGCGCAGCACCAGGTTGAAGCGCGCAACTTCGAAATTCGAAAGAACGTTCTGAAGTACGACGACGTGATGACCAGTCAGCGTGAACTGATCTACGATGAGCGCCGTCGTGTCCTCGAAGGCGAAGACCTCGAGCCCCAGATGAAGAGCTTCATGCGTTCACTGGTCACTGGAATTATCGATGAAAAGACCGGTGGTATCAGCCCCGCCGAATGGGACCTTGACGTTCTCTGGGATACGTTGCGTGGCTACTACCCGCCGTCAGTGACCTATCAGGAAGTCGAAGAAGAACACGGTGGGGCAGGTTCACTGGTTCGTGAAGACTTGGTCGAAGAAATCTACGGTGACATTACCGCTGTCTACGAGGATGCGGAAGACGCTCTGAAGGCCAATCCGCTTGCTCGCGGTCAGCTTGGTGAAGAACCGATGCGCGACCTTGAACGTCGTGTTGTTGTCGCGACCGTTGACCGTCTCTGGCGTGAGCACCTCTACGAAATGGATTACCTCAAGGAAGGTATCGGCTTGCGTGCCATGGGTCAGCGTGACCCGCTCGTCGAATACAAAGACGAGGGTGCTCAGATGTTCCAATCCATGATGGAGCGCATCAAGGAAGAATCGGTCCAGCAGGTCTTCTCTGTTTCCCACCAGTTCGAGCGCGCTTTCGAACAGGCAAAGGAACAGGGCCTCTTCAAGGATGATGAATCTGCGAAGGAATCGGCAGAAGAACCGGCCACCCAGGCCGAGTCTGCTGATGCACCTGCTCCGGCCAGCCCCGTTGCCGCTGCTAAGGCGCAGGTTATCATCGGCGAAGCTCAGCGCCTCAACCAGGCGAAGCTCAGCTACTCATCGTCCGATGGGACGACAACGCAGGGTGGGGCAACCTCGTCTGCCACGTCATCGAATCGTGCTCAGCGTCGCGCGTCGGCAAAGAAAGCACGTCGAAAATAAGCGCTGGCTCTCACCTTGATGATTATCTCAGAAGGCGACGATAAAAAACGAAAACTGCTCCCCAGAGGAACATCGTCATTGATGTTTTCTGGGGAGCAGTTCGTTTACTTCAATCGCTGTGAATGTCTAAGCGATTTCAAGAGCGGTCGTCATCCAGCGACCTTTGAACTCTTGTAGGCGCAGTGCCACCGCATAGCATCGCGCAGCACCGCGAATAACGACGGACGCTTCAACTTTTCCGGGGCTGGGCTCGCTTGCTCGCCACGTGACGGGGATACACGCTGTTCGGGTTTCTTCGTCGCCTTCTTCCCGGAAACTCAGGTGTTTGAAAGCGTTGAAAAGTTGCGGAAGCATCCAGCGCTCCAGCTGACGTTTGTCCCTGAGGTCAAGGACCGCCTCGATAGCTGCGCGGGCAAAACCTGCAGCCCACGGTCCCACGTCAGGAAGTGTGTCGGGATAGTGCCCGTAGGGAGTAGCCCGAGATTCGAGCCATGTCCGAGTGTCAGCTTGTTGCTTCGGAGGAACGTCGATTGTGAGGTCCCAGCGAAACATGCGACGTTCGGGCATGTACGGGAAGGAAGCTGGCATCGTTGCCATTGGTATAGCTCCTCTTATCTTGAGATTCTCAGTGTGTTTGACTGTGTTCATCGTCCGTCATGTAGACATGAAGGGCTGATTGTGTACCGCTGTATTTGCTACTCCCTTCTTTGCGATGGGGATGTGGTGCGTGCGTTAAAAAGTGGCATCGAATAAGGTGCAATATTGCGACGCACCGATATAGGTTTTTGTGTAAAGGTTGTTTATGAGTTATGAGTGTGCGGTCTGTGGGTGGATGCTGTCAATAGATTTCAAACCCTGTGGATAACTTTTTACCCCTGAATGATTTTCAACTGTTCTTCGTAACGACAAAAGCCCTAGAAGAGTTAAAAAATGGCGTTTTTTCAAAGAAAAATGATGAGTTTGAAGCGGCGCATCATCGCCTCATCAGCGTTATAGTGCTCGTATGTGTTGTGAAGAGAGGAAGCTATTTGCTTCAACGCGCTCAATGACAAGCAAGACACAAAGGTAAGTGTGGAACACTGAAGCTATGCGCGTATATTTCCCCGCTCTATCGTCTGATCTTGGCGAAGAACAGATCTCTTTGCGACAGGCCTTCGTAGCCGTTCCTTCCCCAGACATGGGGTGTGAGGACGTTGAGGTGCTTGAAGATGATGCGCAGGTCGAGGCCGCGTTGGCTTCGCTGATTCTTCTGCGCGATGCCCCAACGCATGCATATGCGCGTATTGTGCTTGCAACTGACATTCAAACGGACTCAGTGCCTTCTGGAACCGGAGTGCTTGAAGTCAACAATGTTCGGTGTGATTGGAACGATGTCGTTGCGATTCTTGCCGATGACGGTGAAACATCGGAGCAGGTTCGGCGCGTGATAGAAGCCGATGATCAAGACCAGGCAGACCACGCGATTAGTGATCTCTGGGAGTTTCCTCTGCAGTGGTTTGATGTGTCGGAACGAGATGCGCTACGCGAGATTCTGAAGTAGAAATCTGTATTCACTGATCCCTGATGCATCGTGTGGGGGCTAGCGTTAATCACGCTAGCCCCCCACACAATGAAGCAAAGCATTTCCCTTCCTCCCTGACAAACCGTCTATTGAAATGGAAAGGGATAATGTGTCGCCTGGAATCAGAAGTCGATCGACAAGCTTGAACCACCGTTTGCTTTGGGGCGAACATGGATCTGATCGCTGATCTGCTTTGCCATCTCTTCGACGTGGCTGATGACACCAACGGTTCGACCAGTCTGGCGCAACGCATGCAGGTGTTGCATGACGACATCACGCGTATCGGAGTCCAATGAGCCGAATCCTTCATCGATGAACATCGATTTGATTTCCGTGCCCCCCGATTCAGCAGTGACAATGTCAACCAATCCCAACGCCAGTGCGAGAGAGGTATAGAACGTTTCGCCACCGGACAGCGTTTGGGTCTTGCGAATGCGGTCTGTTTCCAGATCGTGAATTGCCAACCCCAACCCAGACTTCTTTGAACGAGTGCCATCTTCTGGCCTGCAGATCAGTTGGTAGCGACCACCGGAGAATGCGCTGAGACGAGGATTCGTTGCATCCAAAACCTCATTGAGACGCGACACTAGCACCCATGACGATAGGGGAGTCGAACTGAGATTGAGAGAGCCACCGTTGACGATATTCGCAAGACGCTGGTACGGAGCAACTGCTTCTCGGACACGGTTGAGCTCTGACACGGCGCTCTTAAAGTGCGTGTGAGCATCGTCAATCTGCCCCACAAGAGCACTGAGCTGACCACAGCGGTGTTGCATGGCATCGCGCGCAGCCGTCGCATTGGTATCCGCTTCTTCCAAGGCCGCCGTAGATTGCACACTTCGATCAGCAACAGTGGCAAGACGCTTGTCCAGGAGTTGGTTTCGCGTCATCTGAAGATCACTCTGATGGGAGTCAATCTGCTCCTTTAATGCACGGAGCTCTTCGCCAACGATGAAATGTGAATCAACGAAAGCGAGGGCTTCCTCGATGGAAGCGCAAGGCGAATCAGTGAGAGCCTGCGTCAGCGCATTCGTTGTAGTTTCAAGGCGCGCATAGCTTTGATTCCACTCTTGGAGGTGCTTGTGATGCGTGCGAGCGTCAGTCAAAGAATCGCTGACATTCGCCAGATGCGCTTCGATTGATTCAAAGGTTCCACGGCCTTCTTCACACTGAGCCTGCTTCGTATCGATTGATTGGGCAAGCGAAGAGTGTTGTGTCTGTGCCTTGCCAATTTCAACCTTGGTTTCAGCGAGCTCGTCTTTCACACGGCTCATGTTCTGCTCAAGTTCGGCCAGAGCCTGATCAAGTTCCTTGATCGTTTGAGACAACGCTGAATGCTTGTCGATTCTTTCTTGCGCATTCTTGATTTCGAGTTCCAACGAAGCTTTATCCGCACGAGCAATTGTGTTTCCGCTGGCTATGGCTTGGTTGGTCTGAGCGTGAAGCATCATTGCTTCGTTCAATTCCTGTTCTGCTTTCGAACGCGCCTGATCGACAGCATCAAGGTCTTCGAGGGTGACAGCATCCGGCTGGTCGATACGTGCCGGAGCTGGATGCTCCACCGAACCACAAACAGGGCAGGGCTTGCCGTCTTCAAGCTGGGTGGCAAGACTGCCACTGACATGATCTATCCAACGCGTATGTGCTTGGCGGGAAGCGATGTTAGCTTCTTGCGCCCGGCGGCGAGCAGTTTGAATATTCTTAGCCCTGACCTTGAGAGTTTCGATATGCTCAGCGACTTCACATGCAGCCTGGTAACGCGGTTGTAAGAGCGCCATGTCGCGTTCGCCTGTTGCGAAGAGCTCCAAGTCTTTCACCATGTTTTCGCGTCCTTCAAGGGCGCTTTCACGCATTTTGGGAAGCTGGGAAAGCTGCTCTTCAAGCTGGGTGCGTTTCTGGGTGAGTACAGCAATTGAGGCTGTTAATGCCTTGTGTTCTTCGCGTTCATTACTGAGTTCTTGCTCGAGTGACGTGAGGTTCTCAAGAGTTGCTTTCTTGGCACTGAGAGTTTCCACAATGGTGCTGAGTTCTTCTAAAAGCCCATCAACCGTGTCAGAAGAAAGAGAATCTTCCTCAATATGCGAAAGGGTTATAAACCGTGAGCGAAGCTGACGATGCGCAGTGAGAAGCTCGGCATTTTTAACTGACATATAATCGCGAGCGTCGGTGAATTGACGGACCGGCCCAGAGAGCGAGGAAGCAATAAGAGCATCGGAATGACGCTTCTTGTACTGATCAATGACCACAGTGTGCTCCATCAGCATCTCCAAGTGAGATTGGAGTTCCATGCGTTCTTCAACCAAGGAGTTCAAGACGCGGGTAGCTTCGAGCTCGCGGTGACATGCTTCGGCTACATCGATCAACCCAGGGAGCTTGGCTTCTTCTTCATCGCATACGCGATGAGCGCTCTGGACGAGAGTGATCGCCAGCGTCGATGCCTGGTGTGAATCGGGGTCAAGAGGATCGACATCCGCAAATGATGAGGCGGAATCCTGTGAAGCTAAGAAAGGAGAATCATGGGAAGAATCAGCATCTGCGGCCCGAATGAAGTCCTGAAGGTGTCCTTCCAGGCTCTCCAGATCGCTGAAACGACGGGTGACCTCGCGTTCTGCCTCTACTACGTCATCTGAATGTTGTTTTGATATTTCAGCAAGCTTCTTTTGGAAGGTCGTAAAAAGATGAGTGTTGAAAATATCTTTCAGAAGCGCTTCCCGTTGCTCCGACTTTGCCATCAAGAAATCAGCGAACTTTCCTTGAGGAAGAACGACGGTTTGAACGAACTGGTCTTTTGTCAGACCAACCGCTTGCGTGATCCACTGATTCATTTCGGCGGCGTTACGACCGACGGGATCCCCATCAACGTAGGCAAAATGACCATCGGCTGATTCGACGGGGCGTACCTGAATCAACGTCAACTGTCCGTTACGCGCAGTCTTATTGCCCTCGGGGATATACGTGGGTTCTCGGTAGACCTTGAAGAAGCCTTCGGAGACTTCAAAGACTAGTTCGACATAGGATTTCGCTTTGGCTGGAACATGGTCAGAACGCAAGCGGTCCTTCGTTGAGTCGCTTCCGCGTGCAACAATTCCGTACAACGCAAATGTAATCGCATCAAGAATTGTTGATTTTCCAGCCCCGGTGGGTCCTTCAAGCAGGAACAAACCGGAGTCGTCGAATCGGGTGAAATCGATCGTTTCCTTTCCAGAGAAAGGGCCGATTCCTGCGAACTCTATACGAATCAGCTTCATATCAGGCCTGCTTCCTTACTTGTTCCCACGTGTCTTGGATGATGCCTCTCTCGGTGTCGGTTAGTTTTGCTCCGCCTAAGAGCTCAAAAAACTCGAGAGAGATTTCAGTATCGCTACGAGACGAAACCGCAGATACTCCCGTGTGAGACGGCGGAGTAAGCGATGACTCGTGCTGGATGATCAACGCGTACGGATAGATTGTTTTCAACCGTGGGATCATACGATCGGGTCGAAGATCATCGGTCACCGTGATGGAGCAATAGGATGCTTGATTATTCGGGTCAGGGTCGGTGATCAGCTGATCCATCGTTCCGCGTAGGACAGCAATCGGACGATGAACAGGAATATCAATCGGTTGCGGGTGAAGGTATCCCGCTTCGTCCACTGCTTCGGTGTCCAGCAAGTACACGCGCTTGTTCACCTGATATTCCGAGAAAGAATATGCGACCGGCGAACCCGAATAGAACACGGGAACAAGGGTTCGGGAAATCTGTTGGGGACGGTGCAGGTGCCCTGCTGCGACGTATGCAAGGTGTGCCACCGGTGCGTTTTTCCCGCCAAGCGTGTCAAAGATTCCCGCCGGCACATGGGCAACGCCACCGACTTCGATATTGCGCTCTGAATCCGATGCGCTACCGCCGGTGATAAACGCATGAGGCATCGCAATCGCCGGACGCACATCACCCTGAACGCGGCGTTGACACAGATCGTCATGGATTCGACGCAGCGCTGCCCCCATTACGGCTTCGTGTGAGCGCGCCAGGGGAACAGGCAGTGAGGTTTCTTCATTGATCTCTTGATCGGACAGGATCTGACGAACAAGGTCAGGTTCAAGATAAGGCACGGGATAGATCAACGCACCGTCGTCGACGGTGCCGCATTCAATCGCAGTGCCGATTCGTTCCGGTTCAGTTGCTATGACAAGTGAATCGCTGAGAAGATCAGAGAACATTCCCAAACGAATGGGGCCATCGTGATTCCCGGACGTCAGAATAATGCGCGTATGACCAGCCAAATCGGTCAAGTAGCGGGACAGCTGGCGTACTGCGTGAACCGGTGGAACGCTACGGTCAAAAACATCGCCACTAATCAGAACAACATCGATTTCGCGCTGGATAACCAGTTCCTTTAACCAGGTAAAGAAGGCGTCAATGGAGTCAGAGAGGGACTCGCCGTGAAGCGTGCGCCCAACGTGCCAATCCGATGTGTGAAGAATCTGCATGCTTCTAGTGTGAGGCATACCGTGTACAAACCGAATTGCACTCTCGACGGATTAGTCCTTTGGCCAGTGGAAATGATCAAGAATCTGGTCGTGAAGCACACCGTTTGATGCGAGTGCGTTCGCTCCCCAGGGGCCTGCTACTCCGGACAAAGAGGTAAAGCGCCCACCTGCTTCAGTCACAATTGGCACCAGCGCGGCCATGTCATAAAGCTCAAGCTCAGGTTCACAAGCGACGTCAACAGCGCCGGTGGCGACCAGCATGTAGCTGAAGAAATCACCGTAGGCGCGCGTGCGCCAAACGTGAGCCTGCAAATCAATGAACTCGTCGATCCGCCCAGCTTGCTGCCAACCCGTCAGCGACGAATACGATAGCGACGCCTCCGACAGGGCGCTGACTTTGGAAACGTGCAGAGCATTTGGGGCATTTGAGCCAAACTGTTCCCATGCTCCGCCACCTTGGGATGCCCACCAGCGTCGTCCCAACGCAGGCGCCGACACAACACCGACAACAACATCGGAACCATCAACCAGTGCAATCAACGTCGCCCACACGGGGACATTGCGCACAAAGTTCTTCGTGCCATCAATCGGGTCAATGATCCAACGTCGCGTCCCCGCCCCAGACGAACCGCGTTCTTCTCCGTAGATCGCATCATCTGGGCGACGAGTCGCTAACGCAGTGCGGATCATGTCTTCGACGCCACGATCCGCGTCTGACACGGGCGTGAGATCAGGCTTTGACTCAACAACAAGGTCGGATGCTTGAAAGCGTGCCATTGTGATTTCATCAGCGCGATCAGCAAGATCCAATGCTATTTTCAGATCATCAGCGTAAAGAGACTCAGGCATATCTTCACCCTAGCGCGCATCGCGTGACGCTTGCTTTGCCGTGTTAACGGCATCAAGCAGGCGACGCGCTGACAGTGCCATAGCGTTGCGACGCGCAGAGTCTTCATGGCAGACAGCCTCAAACGGAGCCTCGCCACGCGCCCAAGCGTCGATTGCGCAACTCGGTTCGCCCTCCGCATGGGAACAGAGGGGGAGACACCACGAGGTTGCTTCTGCAACTTCCGGGAACACTCCCAGAACGTCTTCTTCGTCCACGTGCCCCAGGCCGAAAGAACGGACGCCGGGCGTGTCCATAATCCACCCGCCCTCGGGCAGTTCGAACGCTTCGGAGGAAGTGGAGGTATGGCGTCCCCGTCCCGTCACTTCATTGACGTGCCCGACACTGCGGTGAGCATCAGGAACCAGCGCATTGATCAGCGTTGACTTTCCGACACCCGAATGTCCGACAAGCACGGAGAAACGCCCCGCAAGCTCGCTCTTTAATGCCTCGAGCCCCTTAGTGGGAGTGGCCTTACCACCCTCAAACGCCTGCGTAACAATAATGCGGAAGCCAAACGGAGCATAGGTCGCAAGAAGCTCGCTTGGGACGCCAAGATCGGACTTTGTGAGGCAGAGGATGGGGGTCATTCCGGCTTCATATGCGGCCACCAAACACCGGTCAATCATGCCGGTTCGAGGTGGCGGATCGGCTAGCGCGACGACGATACACATGGTGTCCGCGTTTGCGACAATCGCCTTTTCTCCGCGTTGGTCGGGCGCATCTTCCAAGGACCGACGAAGGATGGAAGTGCGTTCTTCGACGGCGACAATTCGAGCCAGCGTATCGAGGCGTCCCGAAACGTCCCCAGTTACTCGCACGCGGTCACCCATGATTACCGATCCGCGCTTCAGCTCTTTGGCGCGAACAGCATTCAGAGTTGTCGCGTCGTCCATCCTGACGCGATATCGTCCACGATCAATAGCAATGACATGCCCGAGCGGTGAAGTAGACCAATCTGGGCGAATTTTTGTTCGTGGACGCTTTGACTTTCCTGCGCGAACTTTGACGCGCGGATCGTCGGTTCCAGTGTCACGCCTCAATGGAAGCCTCCTTGCTTGAAGCGACAAGCGATGCCCACATGGAAGGGAAGTCGGGCAATGTCTTTGATGTGCACGCGATATCGTCCAGCGTTGTTCCCGGAATTCCCAATCCTAGGATTGCCGCGAAGGTTGCCATTCGGTGGTCGGCATAAGCGTGGTGGAGCGCGGGCGTTGGAGTGGTGGGGGGAGTGATCGCCAGATAATCTGTCCCCTCATCGACCTGACAGCCACATGCCCGCAGTTCTGTTGCCAAAGCGGCTAGACGGTCAGTTTCATGACCTCGCAGATGACCGATACCTCGTAGAAGCGAAGGTGAATCAGCGAAAACGGTGAGCGCAGCAATCGTCGGCGTGAGTTCCCCGATGTCCGCCAGCTCCACGTCGATTCCGCGAATATGGCCGGCCTTCGCGCTCACAATCAGTGCGCCATCGTGCAGAGTAACGTCGGCTCCCAGCCGCGGAAGAATGTCGCGCCATGCGTCACCGGCCTGTGTCGTTTTGGCGGGCCAGTGGGGGATTGTCACCTTTCCGCCACACACCAGTGCGGCTGCGAGGAAAGGGCCAGCATTCGACAAGTCGGGTTCGATCGAATTGACGAGGCCGCGCGACCGTTCGTTGATGACATGCCATGAATGGAGCGTGGGGGTGCCTTCGTCTATTTCCTCGACATCGCATCCGTGAGCTCGCATGGTCTGACACGTCATTTCAATGTGGGGGAGCGAAACGACTTTACCGGGTGCACTGATCGTTACAGGATGGCTGAGCATGGGCGCAACCAACAGCAGCGATGACACGAATTGTGATGATGCGCAAGCGTCGACCGTGATTGCTGCTCCCGCCGGAAGCTGGAGCGGTCCCTGAATAGTGAAAGGCAGGAATCCTTTTTCGCCGTGGTAGGTGATCGTGGCACCACACTGCGCAAGAGCGTCCAGGAGTGGCTTGAGGGGGCGTAGACGAGCGCCCTCATCACCGTCGAAATGAGTGATCCGACTGCTGAGCGCAGCCAAGGGAGGGATAAAACGCATCACCGTGCCGGAAAGCCCACAATCGATGGAGATCTCATCGGTGCGCTCTGGCGCTTGAGGATCAAGAGGGACAACGTGCGCCGAGGTGCCGGAAAACTCAATGTCAGCGCCCAACAGTCGAAGGGCGTCCATGAACAATCGAGTATCCCGCGAATCAAGAACCCCAGTCAGTGAAGAAGGAGAATCAGCGGTCGCTGCAAGATAAAGCTCACGAGCCGACAGCGACTTCGAGCCTGGGATCTCAACAGTCGCATCTAACGTGCCCGATGCTACGGGCGCCTGCCATAAGCGGGAAGTCAAGCGGAAACCTTTGTCGCCAGAGCTTTCTCACGCTCAAGGGCACGGCGTGCCTGCCACTGATTGACTCGCCATGACACTGACGGGGCGCCCACGCGATCCGTGCTGGCCAGTGCATATGCCCCAGCGAGTGCGAAACGGGATGCCATTTCAGAGGTCATTTCACGGCGCTCAGCACGACTACGAGCAGTCCACAGCGGATGATTCACAAGAGCCATTGGAATCGAAATAGCCGCAAGAACCGTAGCGCTTGTCCGAGGAGCCTTACCAAGAGCAAAACATGTGGCTGCGCCCAGCGTCACGCCACCCAAAACCCGCGTTGCAACAGTCAGCTGCTCATCGGTGGGAGCGGCCTCGCCCGCTACCTTATCCATCAGCGGACGGACAACGTGAGCGCGCTCGACGTGTACTTCAGGCTCGCGCAGAGCTGAAATGCCATCGAGGATTGCGGGAAGCGCCAAAGCTGGTCTTGCACATGCACGAAGAAGATTCATGCCTCTATTGTCCGATGAAAAGCGGTTTTCGTGAGCCACAACGCGCTTGATTCTGGAATACAAACCCCGTCCGTAAACGTTCACAGACGTATGAACCACAAGATTTGGGTCTCCAACGCTTACCCTTAGAGTGATGACTACTTTCGACAACGCTTCTCGTCCCTGTGCAGAAGTGGAACTAGATCAGACATTCGTCCGCGATGCCATCCCGTACGAAAAAATGCTCTTCCGCGCAGCACTGCGACTGACAGGTAACAGAACAGACGCTGAAGACCTCGTACAAGAGACCTATCTTCGCGCATATGCGAAGTTCCATCAGTACGCCCAAGGCACCAATCTGAAAGCCTGGCTCTACCGGATACTGACGAACACGTTCATCTCCGAATACCGCAAAGCGCAACGTCGACCCAAACACTCGCCCAACGAAGACGTCGAAGACTGGCAGCTTATGCAAGCAGCTTCTCACGACTCAGTTGGTTTGGAATCGGCGGAAACCGAAGCTCTCGCTCGGATTCCGTCAACACAGATTCAAGAAGCATTACACAGCCTGAGCGACGAACAGCGAGCAGTCGTTGTACTCGCCGATGTTGAATCGCTCAGCTACAAAGAGATCGCCGACATACTCGACATTCCGATTGGGACCGTCATGTCGCGCCTCTCTAGAGGCCGAGCGAGCCTGCGCCGAACACTCGCAGACCTTGCCAAAGAATATGGAATTACAGGAGAGAACAATGAGTGAAGTTATCGGATGCGACGCGTTCCGAGAAGCGCTCTTCGCCCTGGTGGATTGTGAAGAATGCGAAGAACGCCGCTCGCTCATTGATACCGGAACAGTCGAAGGCCCCTGCGAACGCGAACGCCTTGCCTTGATCGCGCATGCTTCTGGATGCGAGCACTGCGCCCAAGAATTAGACCGTGAACGCAATGTGCGAACCGCGTTGCGACACTTCTTCGATGACGAGCCTCTTCCCGAAGGATTCGAAGCCCGTCTGCTCGCTCGCCTCTCATCGGTTCAGGTTGAAACAACATCTGTATATGTCGAAACGTCAGGGCAGTGACGTGTGTCGCTAGGGCGGTCAGTCTGTTGGCTTAACCGCTGTTTTTATGGGAAACTGTCAGGGTTGAATTCAAAACTTGAGGAGATCAACATGTCGAAGAGGGGCCGCAAGCGTCGCGATCGTAAGAAGCACGGTGCGAACCACGGCAAGCGTCCAAACGCATGAGCCGTCTTTAACGCAATGCCCGGAGGCGCAAGCCTCCGGGCATTTTGTTTTATCAGTTTCCTTCGCATTACTCGCGAGGCGTCGCACCCGTCCATTCGTACCACCCTGAATGCAGTACGAGCCACGCCATCAAGGCGTATCCGGACTGGCCGGGAAGAGTCAGCCCTGAATCCGTTCGCGCCCTCGAGGCTGCCATGTCTTCAAACCATTGATCGTGCGCAACAAGGGGAGTGTACGTATCAACGTAAGGAAGGCCTCGGCGCTGGCATACTTCACCCATCGAACGGGAAAGCTGAGCAACCGACGAAGAATCGCTCCCGGCAAGAGGTGGAGGTCCGACCACGAAGCAGGGGATCCCCAGCGAGGCGGCACGATCGGTGATATTCGCCAGATTCAAGCGCGAACGGGCTGAGCTTAAACCCGCTGAAATATCAGCGGTACCAACACCGACAATCAAACCGCGAGGTCCTTCGGCACCCAAGCGGAGCCCAACTTCCGATTCCCAACGCGCTGCCAGGCTATTCGTGGATTCCCCGGGAACGCCCAATGTCATCACCGTTGGAGCCGTTGCAAACTCTGATCGAGCAAGCACGCGACCAATCCAGCCGAGCGCTCGCGGGTCACCAGTTCCAGTGACCAGTTCGTCTCCGATAACGCAAAGTCTCATTGGGCTCCCTCGAGTCAGCGAGCAAATGCTGCTGCCATGAGTTCGGCGTTCTGCTGCTTGTGATCCGATGTTCGACCCGCTGCGGTTGTTGCCGATTCGGGGCGAGAGACAAGGCGAACAGGACGTTCAAACTCCATGAACATATTGAGTGCCAGGAACGGCCAGGGACCTTGGTTCTTCGGCTCATCCTGAACCCACATGATTTCCGTGTGCGGGTAGCGGGCAAGCTCTGAAGCAAGCTCCTGGGCGGGAAGCGGGTAGAGCTGTTCAAGACGAATGATCGCCGTTGAACGATCACCACGCGCTTCGCGTTCCTTAACAAGGTCATAGTAAATGCGTCCAGAACAGATCAAGACCCTGGTGACCTGCGTTGCATCAATCGACGGATCAACTTCACCGATGATTGGTCTAAAGGTCCCAGACGTGAAGTCTTTAACCTGAGAAGTTGCGGCGGCAAGACGGAGCAGTTGCTTGGGCGTGAAGGCAATCAGAGGCTTACGCGGGCGCCGATAGGCTTGCTGACGCAACATATGGAAGTGGTTAGCCGGAGTAGACGGCTGAACGATCCACATATTGTCCTGGGCAGCCAACTGCAGGTAACGCTCGATACGCGCCGACGAGTGGTCGGGACCCTGACCTTCGAAACCGTGGGGAAGCATCATCACCAGGGAAGAACGCTGGCCCCACTTCTGTTCGGCGGAGCACACGAACTCATCGATGACGGGCTGCGCGCCGTTCGCGAAGTCACCGAACTGTGCTTCCCAGACGGTCAGAGCATCGGGGCGTTCCACCGAATAACCGTAGTCGTATGCGAGCACCGCATACTCCGACAGGGGAGAGTCGAAGATATCGAACTTCGCCTGTGTTGGGGTCAGGAACTGAAGTGGTGTGAATTCACGGCCGTTCGTGTTGTCGTGAAGAACAGCGTGACGCTGGACGAAGGTCGCGCGACGTGCGTCTTCACCCGAGAAACGAACAGGCGTTCCCTCCATCAGCAATGTGCCAAGAGCCAGGAGTTCGCCGAATCCCCAGTCAATGGGACGCTTCCCGTAGGCCATTTCCTGGCGTCGTTCGCAGAGCTGAGCCATCTTCGGATGCGGGGTAAAGCCGGACGGGAAGGAAACGTGAGCGTCACCGATGCGACGGATTTCTTCCGTTGTTGTCGCTGACCGCCAGCCAATCATCATGCCGGAACCGGGCAACTGAGACTCGGGCATCAACCAGCCGGCGCTTTCCTTCTCAGCATCATCTTGCGGTGCCCACCCGTTTTCTCGGGTTTCGGACAGGATGTGCGAGAGCTCGTTCTCGTACGCGGTCGCCGAAGCGAGGGCCTCGTCTTCTGTCAGCTGGTGACGACCAACGAGGTTCCGCGTGTAAACGGTGCGTGTCGACGGGATCTTATTAATCAATCCGTACATGACGGGCTGGGTCATCGACGGGTCGTCGCCTTCGTTGTGGCCGCGACGGCGGTAGCAGACCATGTCGATGATGACGTCCTTGTGGAACGTATTGCGGTACTCGAAGGCGAGCGCTGCCATGCGGACAACAGCTTCCGGATCGTCGCCGTTCACATGGAGGATCGGTACTTGTAGGCCCTTGGCGAGGTCGGTGGGGTAGCGGGTCGACCGGCCAGATGTTGGCCCGGTTGTGAAGCCAATCTGGTTGTTCACGATCACGTGGATCGTGCCACCGGTCTTGTAACCGGTCAGCTGGCTCATATTGAAGGTTTCCTGGACAACGCCCTGGCCAATGAACGCGGCGTCGCCGTGAACCAGAACGGGGATAATTGGCAGGCTTTCATCGCCAAGCACTTCCTGCTTGGCGCGGACAATGCCTTCTAAGACGGCGTCGGCGGCCTCGAGGTGCGATGGGTTAGCACCCATGTACACCTTCGTTGCCACACCGTCTTCCAAGGTGTATACGCCCCAGGTTCCTAGGTGGTACTTCACGTCACCGGAGCCCTGAACCGACGAAGTATCTTGGTTTCCTTCAAACTCGGAGAAGATCTGCGCATAGGACTTGCCGGCAATATTCGCCAGAACATTCAGTCGGCCACGGTGCGCCATTCCGATCGCAACTTCGTGGATACCTCCTCGTGCCGATCGTGCAAGGATCTCATCAAGAAGCGGTATCAGTGACTCGCCACCTTCAAGGGAGAAACGCTTTTGTCCCATGAACTTGGTCTGAAGGAACTCTTCGAACGCTTCGGCGCGGATCAGCGTCGACAGAATTCGACGCTGTTCAACCGGAGTGGGAACTTCGTAGGGAAGTTCGATGCGATGCTGGACCCACTGTCGTTGCTCGGGATCCTGAATATGCATGTATTCAATGCCGACGCTACGCGTGTACGTGTCGGACAGCCGGGTCAGGATATCGCGTAGCAACATTTGCTGTTCGCCACCGAATCCACCGGTCGGGAAGGGACGATCGAGGTCCCATACGGACAGGCCGTACTGGGTGATATCCAAGTCGGGGTGGCGGCGCACGCGGTATGCCAACGGGTCCGTGTCTGCGGCAAGGTGACCGCGTGAGCGGAATGCGTGGATCAGCTCTGCGATGCGCGCGGGCTTCCCCTTCTCGCGCTCGACGTCGTACTCGTGGTCCGCTTCCCAGGCGTAGGGGTACTGGGGGATGTGAAGTGAAGAGAAAACGCGTTCGTAGAATCCATCCAGACCCGACAGCTTTTTATCGATGAGTGAGAGGAACTGGCCGGAGGCCGCCCCCTGAATAATGCGGTGGTCGTAGGTCGACGACATGAACATGGTCTTGCCGATGCCCATTGCTGCCAGCTTGCGCGGGGAAACTCCGCGGTATTCGGCGGGGTAGTCGGTCGCGCCAACACCGATAATGAGGCCCTGCCCCTTCATCAGGCGAGGAACAGATGTTGTTGTACCGATTGTTCCAGGGTTTGTCAGAGTGACGGTTGCCCCCTGGAAGTCGCCAGTACCAAGATCGCCTGTGCGCGCACGTTTGACCAGATCCTGATATGCGTCAACGAATTCCATGAAGGTCATGGTGTCTGCCTTATGGACGACCGGGACCATCAGAGAGCGCCCGCCGGAGGCGTTGGTGACGTCAATTGCTAAGCCGAATCCGACGTGGGCTAGACGGTGGATCGCGGCCTTGGTGCCTTCCATTTGATAGCGGACGTTCATCTCCGGCATTTCGCACAGAGCCTCGACCAAGGCGTAGCCAATCAGATGGGTGAAGGAAACCTTGCCACCAACGGTGCGCGCCAAGTGAGCGTTGATCAGAGCGCGATTTTCAATCAGGAGCTTCGCTGGCATCTGACGCTGTGACGTCGCAGTGGGAACAGAGATGGATTCATCCATGTTCTTCGCGGTTGCGCGCGCCACGCCCTTGAGGATTTGGAGCTCGTCTTCCTCGGCAAGATCAGTGTTGAGTGATGCGGCGGTGTGGCCGTGCATCTGACGTGTATAGGGAGACGTTGCTTCCATGATGCGCGCCGGAGGAGCCGGGGGCAGGTCAGAACGCGTCACGGACTCCACGTTCGTTTCCGGTGCGTCCGTTTCTGGTTCCTCGAACACAGATTCAGCTAAGACACGCGCTTTCGGCTGTGCGAAGTGTGACGTGGGGTGATCGTGGATCGACGAGGCCGCCGGCGGGAAAACCGCGGCCTGAACGGGGGCGGGGTGCGATACGGCCGGAGCGGCCTCGGCAATTGGCTGAGGAGCACGCAACTGAGGAGGAGCAGACTCGGTCGCAAAAAACGCGCGCCACGAGGGATCAACCGAAGTTGGATCCGCCTGATACGCGCGACGCATGGTGTCGACGTACCAATCATTTGCCTGCGGCTGTGCCCCGTTGTCAGTTGCCACGAGAATCTCCGTTCTGTTCAGCCGTGAACCCTACGGCACAGCATACGGATAGTCTGGGTCTTTGGGCCCGATTTTATAGAGATTGGACATAGCTTGAACGCGTCTTTGGGGAAAAGAAGAAGAAACTTTGGTGAAACTGGCAACAGAGTGGATATCGTGTGCTACACAGAGCCCAAATCGGTAAACTGAACGAGTTATGGACTCTGATTTACCATCGCGCAGTAAGGCCACGCAGTGATCGCAACTATTGCGATGCTCATGCTTGGCATCGTTCTGACAATCGGCACATTTATTTTCGTGTCTGCGGAGTTTTCGCTGGTCGCGCTCGATCAAGCGGTCGTTGAAAAGCGATTCCAAGCCGGCGACAAATCCGCCGGAGAAGTCCTAAAAGCAACGAAAACTCTGTCGACCCAGCTCTCTGGAGCCCAAGTTGGTATTACGCTGACCACGATTCTTCTCGGCTACACCACGCAGGCAACAATCGCTGACCTTCTTGAAACGGCACTCGGAAGTGCTGGTTTAGCCTTTGGGCTTGCCACGGGTATCGCCGCGATTGTGGCAGCAGTTTTCATTAACGCCGTATCAATGCTCTTTGGTGAGCTGGTTCCAAAGAACCTTGCACTCGCTCACCCCTTAAAAACCGCGGGTCTTGTCGTTCCCTTCCATATGTTTTTCACTGCGCTGATGAAGCCGATTATTATCGTTTTGAACGGGTCGGCGAACGCGGTGCTCAAACTGGTGAACATTGAGCCTCAGGAAGAGATCTCATCTGCTAGGTCAGCGTCTGAACTCGAAGCAATGGTTCGACACTCAGCCGAAGAAGGCACGATCGACACGTCGACCGCCTCGTTGTTGACGAACTCAATCCGCCTGTCCGAGTTCACCGCTGCCGACGTCATGACAGACCGCGGGTTGCTCCACTTCCTGCCGGACACCGCCGTCGCATCTGACGTTGTCGCCCTCTCACGAGAAACCGGGCACTCACGTTTTCCGATCGTCGGTGAGGATTTAGATGACATTATCGGCTTGGTTTCGTTGCGCCGTGCCATCGGAGTTCCTTTCGAACGCCGCGACGAGGTCCCCGTTGTGTCTGCTTCCCTGATGGCCGGCGTTCCATCGGTTCCCGAAACAGCCCCCATTGGTCCTCTGATGGTGCAATTGCGTGACGAAGGCCTGCAAATGGCAATCGTCGTTGATGAATACGGTGGGGTGGCAGGTGTTGTCACTTTGGAGGACGTCATCGAAGAAATCGTTGGTGAAGTGTCCGACGAGCATGATGGGCGTCGCCTCGGAATCCGTACCCGTGCCGACGGCGCTCTGCTGATCCCCGGAACCCTGCGCCCCGATGAGCTCTTCGAACGAACTCGGATCGCCCTTCCTGAAGACAACGCCTACGACACGATAGGCGGCCTCGTGATGGCCCAACTTGGACGCATCCCGATGGTTGGCGACCGCGCCACCGTGCACTCAGTGATCCTCGAAGTTGAACACATGCAGGGGCGACGCATTATGCAGATAGCGCTCTATGCGCCTGACCAGGAAGATGAACAACCGGAGGTTCAGCTATGAGCGCCGGCTGGGGTCTTGGAATCACCGTTATGCTGCTGGCAATGAACGCTTTCTTCGTCGCCGGAGAATTTGCGACGACATCGTCGCGTCGTTCGCAGATCGAACCTCTCTACGAAGAAAAGCGTCGCGGAAGCGCTCAGGCGATGTTCGCCCTTGAACACGTATCATTGATGCTCGCTATCTGTCAGCTGGGTGTCACGGTCGCATCAACAACCCTCGGCGTCGTCGCAGAACCGGCGATCGCGCACCTCGTGGAGCATCCGCTGGTTTCACTGGGCTTACCTGCTTCGTCGGCGCACGTCGTTGGTTTTATTGCCGCACTGATTATCGTGTTGTTCCTGCACGTAGTGTTCGGTGAGATGGTGCCGAAGAACGTGTCGATCGCAAACCCGGCACGACTCCTTCTGCTTCTTGCACCGCCTCTCGTGGCAATTGGACACGTTGTCAGACCGATTATCCAGGCTATGGATTCATTGGCGAACTGGTTCCTGTCACTTCGTGGAATTGAACCTAAATCTGAAATTGCAGCAACGTTTACAGCCGAAGAAGTGGCCTCCATCGTCAAATACTCGACCGCTGAAGGATCTTTGAGTGACGACCTTGGTCTGCTCTCGGGAACCTTGGAATTCTCGACCGAAACCGCTGGGTCAGCGATGGTTCCTTTGGGTGACTTGGTTACTTTGGAGTCCGATGTCACCCCCGACGAGGTTGAAAAAGAAGTCGCTCGAACGGGTTTTTCGCGCTTCCCGATCGTTGCTCAATCCGGTGAAATCGCTGGGTACATTCACCTGAAGGACGTACTCTATGCCGATGCCACGAATCGCACTCAACCGATTCCCGCCTGGCGTATCCGCAAGATGGAAACCGTTGCATCAACCGATGAAGTTGAAGACGCGCTCCGCGCAATGCAACGTTCGGGAACTCACTGTGCACTGGTGAAAAACCAAGCAGGAGAACGAATCGGCGTGCTCTTCCTTGAAGATGTTCTAGAAGAATTGGTTGGCGAGGTTCGTGACTCATTGCAACGCGATGTGATTACTCGCGACCGCGATGAGTTATGACTCCCACTTTCAACCAAACCTCTTTAACCGCCTGGCGATACGATGTAGGTTAGTAACCGTTGAACTCGGACACTCGCTTCGAGGGCAACCCCTGAAATCAGCAGATGAAAAGGAACTTTTAGCGTGCCTGAAGCTAAGATTGCATGTCCGTTGCCGTCACGTCGGCAGATTCATGGACATAGCGATCTGGACGCGTCTACGCCTCGCAAAAGACAATCCCACGTTACTCGTCGTGTAGCTCGTGGCGGTGTTCTTGCTGTGCTGTTGGCAACGACTGTAGCGATCCCGCTGTCGGGGTTTGTTGGCGCTCAGTCTTCTGTTGAACTTCCTGCGCGCGCACTTGGCATCAGTGCCGGTGACCAGTCCTGGGCAACGACAACGGTCGCCGCGCAATCGCAGGCCCTTGAAGGATCCGTCACCGCAGCATCTCGCACACGCGTTCGCGCACCTCTGACTCTCAATAGATGCTTGCCCTCTGCCCAGACAGCCGCGGGCAATCGAGATGTCCAGGTTCGATCCTCGGAAATCTACTGGCCAATGCCACCAGGAACGTTCGAGATCACGTCGCCCTTCTCGATGCGCGTTTCCCCGATTTCTGGCCAGCTACTGATGCACGAAGGCATCGATATGGCTGGTCCACTGGGGACTCCGCTACACGCCGTGTATGGCGGCGAGGTCGTCGAGGTCTCTGAAAACAGCCGTTCCGGTGCGTTGGTGAAGCTCAAGCATGTCCGTGAAGACGGAAGCATTTTCTATAGCGCGTATCTGCACCAGTACATGGATCAGATCAAGGTCCGTGTGGGCGACAGCGTAGAAGCGGGACAGGTAATCGGTGCCGTTGGAAACAACGGTTGGTCAACTGGTCCGCACCTTCACTTTGAAATCCATAACTCCAACGACGAGCCCATCGATCCCGAAGCATGGCTTAAAGAAGTTGGCGCAGTTTATCTCGGAGAGCAGGCTTGTTCATGATCCCGGTTTCTTCTCGCGTCGGGCCGATCATTCTTGCCCACAGGGGAGGCAACGAGGTCGCGCCTGAAAATTCGCTTGAGGCATTCGCTGATGCCCGTCAGCTCGGTATCCGCCACATTGAAACCGATGTTCATCTGACCGCTGATGGCAAGGTTGTTGTCCACCATGATCCGATGATCGATCGCGTGTACAACGGTTCTGGTCTGATTGCTCAGATGACTTGGGATGAGCTGAAGACGTACACGAACGATCACGGTGATCGTATTCCGTTGCTGTCCGAAGCTCTTGAGACCTTCCCGGATCTGTACTTCAACATCGATGCGAAGGTTCTAGGTGTTGAGGGGCCTCTGTTGGATGTTGTTCGTCAGGCTCATGCTGAGAATCGCGTTGTCCTGGCATCGTTTAACGAACGTCGGCTGAAGTGGCTCAGAGAGCAATCTCAGGGCCAGATTGCAACGTCGTTGGGTAGTCAATCCGTGGTGCGTTTGGTTGCGGCTGCAAAGAGCGCAACGAAGACGCGCACATGGCGGATTCCAGGTTCTCATCAGGGCGTTGTTGCCGCTCAGGTTCCGCTGTCCTTCGGCCCTGTGACCGTTGTGGATCGTCGTTTTGTTGCGGCGGCCCATTCGCATGGTTTAGCCGTCCACGTCTGGACGGTCGATGAGATTGACGATCTTAACCAGCTGATCGCTCTTGGAGTCGACGGCTTTGTGACCAATAAGCCGAAGTATCTGCGCGACTATCTGATCGATCGTGGATTATGGGAAGAGCTTCCTGCTCCAGGCGCGATGCGAGGGCAGCACCCGCGCGACTGAGTGTCGTGAGCAGAATGCACCCCATGCGTTTATGTGCATGCGGGTGCGTTTTCTTTTGCGCTACGAGGTGCGGGCTGGCGAATTTGGGCGTGTGAGGCGACATTTTGGGGTTTGCGTGGAGTGGCACCGTTTTGTTGTCTCGAATGATCTCAGAGAGTGCCAGCGAAGTTCTGTATGCCTGATCTGCTGTTGAAGTCGATGCTGACCCCATACTTACAAACACATTCGGGGTGTGCACCGTGCGGCGCACACCCCGAATCGTCTTTCAAGCTGACAGGTTATCGGTCAGCTGCAACGTGGTGGTGAGTGATTACGGGTTCACGTTTTCCAGCTTCCACGTCGTTGGCGAGCTTTACTCGCCACACCATCTGAGCGACGAGGAGCGCTACCAGTACCCAACCTGCGAGATGAGCGATCATGGATTCGGCAACGAAGATCAAAGCCATGGCAACCAATGTCGGAAGTAAGTCTTGGAATGCCTTCACAACGTATCCGGCGAAGGGGGGCATGTCGACGCCATCGGCGTCAGCAACTGACTTGACCATGAAGTTTGGACCATTGCCGATGTACGTCAATGCCCCGCAGAAGACGGCACCCAGCGAAATCGGAACCAAGTAGTACTCGGGGACACCCGCGATCAGGGTTCCATCGCCACCCAGCGACTTCGCCATTTCGAAGAAAGTCATGTAGGTCGGGGCGTTATCCAAGATCGAGGACAAGCCGCCCGTGAAGATAAAGAAGGTAACGCGGTTCAGGGGGAGGTGCGGTGCAACCTGCTCCAAGAAGCGCAGTGCCGGAGCCATCGTCGAGAAGATGCCGATGAACAGGGCTGCAACCTCAAGGATCGGGGCCCAAGTAAAGGCATTGTCTTCGTAGCGGATCTTCTTGGAGCCTGCAAAGTAAGAGATTGCTGCGGCGCTGAGCATGACGATCTCGCGCCACGGCACTAAGTCTGCTCCATGCGCGTGACCTTCAATGATCTCGTGAGCATTCCACGAGGGGATTTTGGCAACGGCGACGATGACAACGGCGAAAAGAACCAGGTTGAAAGCACCGCGCAGGCGCAACGGGGTGATCTGGGTATCGTCCCTGACGATTTCCTCCCGCGGTTCCGACGAGTAAAGCAGACGGTCGAGCGAGTAGTACATACCGAGCATCAGTACGAGTACGAACAACCATTCCTTCCAGAGCTGGAACGTCCAGGTGAAGGGGACACCGTTCAAGAAGCCTAGGAACAGTGGCGGGTCGCCGAGAGGTGTCAGTACACCACCGCAGTTAGCAACGATGAAGATTGTAAACAGCACGGTATGTACGCGGTGGGTACGCTCTTTATTCGTCGCAAGAAGAGGGCGAATCAGGAGCATCGCGGCGCCTGTCGTTCCAATGAAAGAGGCAAGCGCGCCACCGATTGCCAAGAAAACTGTGTTGTTCTTCGGGGTTGCGCGAATATCACCTTCAAGGTGGATACCGCCGGAGATGATGAAGAGCGAAAGAAGCAGGGCAATGAACTGAACGTATTCAACGCCGACGTCAATCAGCGCTTCATTTCCGATCATGTACACCATGAATACCAGCGTGGGTAGGCCTAGAACAAGGGCAACCAGAAGCTGGCTGGAGTTACGTTCCCACCATTTGTGTGTGGCGGGGATGATCGGGAAGAGTGCAATGGATGCAAGCATTGCTACGAACGGCAGAAGAGACCACCATTGGAAGGTCATCGGGATCCTTGTCGTCGATTACTAGGGACAGGCACATATTCGTGCGTACCATTTCAGCCTAACGTGAAACCGCAGTATCTTGCCGAAGATGTCCGTTTTTGACGATTGTTAACAATTTGCCCTGAACGTTCGTCCAGACGTTATTGTGGGGTTAATACCCAAGAATAGTTGCTTTAGGTCGGGCTTTTCGTTGCTGTATCACGGGAAAGTCGCTGTTATTGAGGTCTGGAGGCTGAAAGTCTTTGCTTGCTTGACAGGGGACTCGATATATCCATGGAGTGAAAACTCGTAGTTCCCGCGCTCGGCGATGCCCACTATGCGACCAGCCCATGAAGAAGAATGGCCACCACCCCTCCGGACGGCAACGCTGGTATTGCTCGATCTGTCGCTACAGCACAACGAGCACTGATCAACGCCAACAAAGAGCCAAACAATTTCACGAGTTTCTCTCCTACGTCACCGGCACCATGACGCGACGCCAGCTGATCACCACTTCACCGACCACCTGGGACCGTACCCACGCCTGGTGCTGGGACACCCGCCCG
>NZ_JASOER010000023.1:0-24770 GCF_030212665.1 Pauljensenia sp. UMB9872
TCAGGAAAGGACCCCTCAAATAAAAATACGCCCGACGGCGACACGCCGACCGGACACACTTTCTGCTACTTAACCCTCAAGAAGCGACGCGACCCTATCGGCGTTCTCAGCTTCGAAAATCAGCAGAGCCGTCGGATGATCGCCGGTAACGGGGCCCGAGGCCACATTAAATCCGTCGTCCTTCAACTGCGTTAAGAATGCGCGGTGTTTGGGACGAACCTCGTCCATCAGCGTTGATTGGGCAGGGTCATAAACGTAAGTCACTGCAAAGTAAGCCATGACTCAACGGTAGGCGCAACGGGCGGTGATTGCATATGAAACGCCACGTCAGGCCTCGTCAATTCTTTTACGAAAAGGGGAATTCCGTATCGAACCCTTCGGCCCCGAAGCCGATCGTCGGCACCCATTCGCGAATCTTGCAGGTTTTGACAAAACCCTGAAGAGCAAAAGGATCGTCAGCGAGGATCTCGAAAACATCCTGAGCCGAATTGGCGCGAAGAATAATCAGCGCATCATTTTCTCCCCTATCACGCAGGAAGCCGGAAGCCACCACAATGTCGCGCGAATGCAGGTCTCGCAGGAACTGGCGGTGAGCGGGTCTGAATGATTGGATCAACGATTCGAGTGAATGGTCGTAGGTGTATTCGATCACGTAGAGGCTCATTGCCTTATAATGCCAGTTAAACCGCCGTTTGACGATGGAACACATGTACGACATTCGAACCAGGCGCCGAGTAGACTGTTAGGGTGCGTGAATCTTTAGTTATTTCTGGTGCTCGCGAGCATAACTTGAAGGATGTCAGCCTCGAGTTGCCTCGAGACACAATGATTGTTTTTACGGGGCTTTCCGGCTCCGGTAAGTCATCGTTGGCATTCGATACGATCTTCGCAGAGGGCCAGCGTCGATACGTGGAGTCCCTGTCGTCGTACGCGCGCCAGTTCCTAGGTCAGATGGACAAACCCGACGTCGATTTCATCGAGGGTCTGTCGCCCGCGGTCTCGATTGACCAGAAGTCGACATCGCGCAACCCACGTTCCACGGTTGGCACGATTACTGAGATTCACGACTACCTGCGTTTGCTGTACGCGCGTGCGGGGATCGCTCACTGCCCGAAGTGTGGCGCACGCATTCAGGCGCAGACTCCCCAGCAGATTGTGGACCGCGTGCGTTCCATGGACGAGGGAACGCGTTTCCAGGTTCTGTCGCCGGTCGTGCGTGGACGCAAGGGTGAGTATCAGGACCTGATCAATGAGCTGAAGACGTCCGGTTACACGCGTGCGATCATCGACGGCGAATTGGTTCGACTCGAGAACGCTCCAGTTTTGGAAAAGAAACTGCGCCACACGATCGAGGTCGTCATTGACCGGCTCGTGGTGCGTTCCGGTATGCGCCAGCGCCTTACTGATTCGGTAGAAACAGCTCTCCGTCTGTCCGATGGCCTCGTTATTATTGACATGGTCGACCTGGACGAGGACGATCCTGATCGTCGTCGCCGATACTCGGAAAAGCGTTCGTGCCCGAACGACCACCCGCTAGCGTTGGAAGAAATCGAACCTCGTACATTCTCTTTTAACGCTCCCTACGGTGCCTGCCCAGACTGTACGGGTATTGGGTCGAAGAGTGAAGTTGATCCTGACCTACTGGTTCCCGACGAGGAACTGTCGCTGGCCGACGGTGCGGTGATCGTGTGGAACTCGAACTTCAAGTACCACAAGCGTCTGCTGGAGTCCTTGTCCGGTGAACTCGGATTCGAGATGACAACTCCGTGGAAGGCCCTGCCTGACAACGTCCGCGAAGCCATCCTGTTTGGTAAGGATTACGAGGTCAAGGTTAAGTTCCGCAACCGGTGGGGACGTGAGCGTTCGTACACGACAGGCTTCGAAGGTGCCGTCACCTACGTTGAGCGCAAGCGCGAGGAAACCGAATCGGAATGGGTGTCGGAGAAGCTCAACGCCTATATGCGTGAGGTTCCGTGTCCGACGTGTCAGGGGGCTCGTCTGCGTCCCGAGGTTCTTGCGGTGACAGTGGGCGATTTGTCGATTGCTGAACTGTCTGACCTGTCGATTTCAGATGCCCGCGCACACCTTAATGCGTTGGAGTTGGATCAGCGTTCGCAGGCGATTGCCAAGCCAATCCTGCAAGAGATTCGCGCTCGCCTCGATTTCCTTGTCGATGTTGGCTTGACCTATCTGACGCTGTCACGTGGTGCCGGAACGCTATCGGGTGGCGAGGCTCAGCGTATTCGTCTGGCCACGCAGATTGGCTCCGGTTTGGTTGGCGTCCTGTATGTGCTTGACGAACCGTCGATCGGCCTGCACCAGCGTGACAATCGTAAGCTCATCGATACCTTGAAGCGTCTTCGCGACCTTGGCAATACGCTGATTGTTGTCGAGCACGATGAAGAAACGATGGAAGCCGCTGACTGGATCGTCGATATCGGTCCGGGCGCCGGTGAAACGGGTGGCTGGATTGTCCACTCCGGCACTGTGGAAGACTTGAAGAACAATAAGAAGTCACTGACTGGCGACTACCTGTCGGGCCGTCGTTCCATCTCAGTGCCCGCTACTCGTCGCCCGGTTGATCCTGAGCGCATGCTGACGGTCAAGGGTGCACGCGAGCATAACCTCAACGATGTGACGGTTTCGTTCCCTCTTGGCACCTTTACCGCTGTGACGGGCGTGTCTGGTTCGGGAAAGTCCACGCTGGTGAATTCGATTCTGTACCGCACGCTGGCATCGCGTTTGAACGGTGCGCGCCTTGTGTCGGGTCGTTACCGTTCAATGAGTGGCCTCGAACATCTCGATAAGGTTGTCCACGTTGATCAGTCGCCGATCGGTCGTACGCCACGTTCGAACCCTGCGACGTATACGGGCGTGTGGGATGCGATTCGTAAGCTGTTCGCGGAAACACAGGAAGCGAAGGTACGAGGCTACGGTCCGGGCCGTTTCTCCTTCAATGTGAAGGGCGGACGCTGTGAATCCTGCAAGGGCGACGGCACTCTGAAGATCGAAATGAACTTCCTGCCTGACGTGTATGTTCCCTGCGAAGTGTGCCATGGTGCACGGTACAACCGTGAAACCTTGGAGATTCTTTACAAGGGGAAGTCAGTCGCGGACGTTCTGAATATGCCGGTGTCTGAAGCGGCGGAGTTCTTCGCGCCGATCTCCAAGATTGCGCGACATCTCAATACCCTTGTCGAGGTCGGCCTGGGTTACGTGCGATTGGGGCAGGCGGCAACAACACTGTCGGGTGGCGAAGCACAGCGCGTGAAGCTCGCGTCCGAACTGCAGCGTCGTTCGACTGGACGAACGATCTACGTGCTGGACGAGCCGACGACCGGCTTACATTCCGAGGATATTCGTAAACTTCTGCTGGTTTTGCAATCGCTGGTTGACAAAGGCAATACGGTTATCGTTATTGAGCACAACCTGGACGTCATCAAGTGCGCTGATTGGATCGTTGATATGGGCCCCGAAGGTGGTTCCGGTGGTGGTCGCGTCATTGCTGAAGGGACACCAGAAGCCGTTGCGAAGGTGAAGGGGTCGTTTACCGGTGAGTTCCTGGCAGATATTCTCGCGAATGCGAAGAACGAGTCTGTCGCGAAGAAGAAAACCTCTGCCCAGAAGAAATAAGGACGAGGCTTCTGCTACTCCTTTAACCTGCGAGTAGGGGAGCATAACGAAAAGGGGGGGGCGCTAATCAATCATGATCGCGCCCCCTTAGTCCGTTCAAGTTCGGACCGTAACAGTGGTTTCATAGCGAAGAAACTCAGATAGACGGGTTGGTCTTCTTCGCTTCGGTCGTTCGAATGTGTAGCTCGTCGACGTTCGTCGAGACTGGCATATCGACGGCAAGACGCACGGTCTTCGCAACATCTGAAGCACGCATGTGATCGTCAGGGTTGTAGGTCTTGCCAGCCTGAGCCTGCATAGCGACCTGCATATCAGTATCGATACGTCCAGGGTGAATAGCGACAACGCGAACCCGACCACGTTCAGCTTCACGCAGACAATCGGTGAAAGAGCGCAACGCCCACTTCGAGACCGTGTACGCAGCGTCAGAGGGATAGACGCGCACACCAGCACCGGAGTTGATGACAACGACCGTGCCGAAACTCTCGCGTAGTTTCGGCAGACACATCCGTGTCACGTCAGCGACAGCAATGACGTTGGTTTCCAAGACCCAGCGCCAATCGTCGCGAGTCGTGTTATCAAGCGTCGCCTTCTTGCCAACACCAGCATTGTTGACGAGGACATTGAGACGCCCCACTGTGGCCAACACATCCGAAAGAGCGTGGGCGGCCTCGTCCTCATTCGTCAGATCGGCGACAAAGGCTGAAGCATCACCCAACTTGTCGACCACGCGACCTACTGCTTCGGCTGATCGTCCGCCAACGATGACGTGATGCGTCTTCGCCAGTTCAACGGCAATCGCATGTCCGAGGCCACGAGTGGCACCGGTGACCAGAGCGACTGGGCGATCGGACGATACTGTAACGGTCATCGCGCGTCTCCATTCTGAGTTGTGTCGGAATAGAGTGCATCGACCTCGTGGGCGAAGTCGCGCAGAACGACGTTGCGCTTCAACTTCTGGGACGGGGTCATGTAGCCGTTCTCGACCGTGAACTCGGCGTTGACGATGCGGTATCGGCGAATCGATTCCGCGCGCGACACCTTTTCATTCGCTCGAGCAATCGCCTTTTCGAGCGATTTACGCACGGCCGGAAGGTTCGCAGCAGATGCCGTATCTACAACATCCTGTCCCTTCGATGCGAGCCACATCGGAAGCATTTCAGCATCCAAGGTGATGAGCGCTCCAATGTACGGGCGAGCATCACCGACAACAACCACGCTCGAAATCAATGGGTGTGTTTGCAAGGAATCTTCCAAAACCTCGGGCGAAACGTTTTTGCCACCCGCGGTGACAATCAATTCTTTCTTACGACCCGTAATACGCAGGTGGCCCGTTTCGTCGATAGCACCCAAATCACCGGACTTGAACCAGCCATCAACGAAGGAGGCTTGAGTTTCCTCCGGCAGGTTGTGATAGCCCTTCATGACGCTGACACCCTTTATCAGGATCTCACCGTCTTCATCGATACGAATCGTGTTACCCGGCCAGGGGAAGCCCACCGAATCCGGCGGGAAGTCCGAGGGCCATTCGACGGCAATCGGCCCAGTTGTCTCCGACAGACCATAGCCCTGCAGAAGGGTAATACCAAGGCCACGGTAGAAATGAGCAAGGTCAGCTGCCAGGGGAGCGCCACCGCAAATGATCGTGTGGAGGTTCGGGCCAAGCACTGACTTTACCTTGCGCAGAGCCAGAGCATCGGCAACACGTAGGCGAGACTTCAATGCAAAGGAAGGACCGGGAGAAGGGGCAGCAGACGCTGAAGGAATCTGAGTCGTGTGGCTGGTCGGAGCGCCTACGGCCGAGGAGCGTTCGATTTCAGGAGCCTTCGCGTATGCGGTCGCATGCGACAGTTGCTTCGCCTGGTTTGCTGCCCATGAGAAAAGCGAGCCCTTGATACCGCTACCGGCCTTCGCGGTTGCAGCGTTGTACACCTTCTCCAGAACACGAGGCACGACAAGGAGCATTGTGGGCTTGAAGGTCGAAATGTCCGTCAGCAGGTTACGCATATCCGGAACGAACGCGACGCGTCCCTGACCGCCAAGCAACGCGTACATGACGAAGCGTGCCAGAGAGTGCGCGACGGGCAGGAAGAGCAGTGAGCGCGACTTTGGAGAATTGATGAGGTCCGGGAGGAAGTCGTAGGCCTGAATGGCAGAGGAAATGAAGTTTCCGTGCGTCAGCTCAATGCCCTTTGGGCGACCCGTTGTCCCCGAGGTGTAGATGATCGTTGCAACGTCGTGAAGTTTACGGAGCTCAAGACGTTCGTTGACCTGTTCGGGTGTCACGCCTTTAGCGGCAGCGAGAATTGTGCGCTCGGCGCCTTTATCGAGCGACATGATGGTCACGTTATCGCGTGCAACTGAACGGACAAGGTCTGCCTGTTGCGTTGTTGCTGTGACAACAATCGTCACTTCAGAGTCGACAAGGATGTGTTCGATCTGTGCTGCAGAATCCGTTTCGTAGATCGGAACTGTGACTGCGCCACAGCTGAGCGCTGCGAGGTCAATGAGCGCCCATTCGAATGACGTGGGCGCAAGAATGGCAAGATGCGCGCCCGGTTGCAGGCCAAGGCCGATCATGCCACGTGCCGTATCGTCGATACGACGAACGAACTCATTGATCGTCATCGGACGCCACTGACCAACGCCGTTTCGGCGTTCAATCGCCACCTGATTCGGGTGGTCAATTGCGCGCTGTCGGATCATCTTGGGCAGGTTCCAGTCAGGATCGGCTACGCGAGTAGCAGGATTATCCCATGTTGATGCGTCAAGGTGGATCAATGTCATTTCTTTTGCCCTTCGGCGTAGAGTGCGTCGACCTCGTGAGCGAAGTCTTTGAGCACAGCGCGGCGACGAAGCTTCAGCGACGGAGTCATATATCCATTTTCCACCGTAAACGTCTGATCGATGATCCTCAACCGCCGAATGGACTCTGCGCGCGACACCTTTTTGTTTGCACGCGTGACTGCTTTCTCCAAGGAATCGCGTACTTCTGGCATATCCGCAGCCTGTGCAGCGTCCACAACCGGGAGGCCATGGTTCTTCAGCCATGTGGGCAACATATCGGAATCGAGGGTAATCAGCGCGCCAATGTAGGGGCGAGCATCGCCGACGACAACAATATTTGCGATCAGCGGGTGGGTGATCAGCTGTTCTTCGAGGACCTCGGGCGAAACATTCTTTCCACCGGCGGTGACGATCAATTCCTTCTTACGGCCGGTGATTGATACTCCGAGGTTCTTATCCACGGTGCCAAGGTCACCTGTACGGAACCATCCGTCAATAAAAGAGTCCGCGGTCGCGTCGGGGAGGTTGTAGTACCCCGACATCACCGAAACGCCTTTCAGAAGAATCTCGCCGTCATCAGCGATCTTGACGTAGTTACCAGGCAGAACGGGGCCGACATAACCAGCCGGGTGGTTATTCAGCAGCTGGACACATGCGGGACCGGTCGTTTCAGAAAGACCGTAGCCCTGTAGCACCTTCAGACCGAGGCCACTGAAGAACTGCGCAAGATCCGATGCAAGCGGGGCTCCGCCGGACACGATGTACTTCATGTTCGGGCCTAGGACCTCGCGAATCTTCTTCAGAACCAGAGTGTCAGCAACCGAGTGGCGCACACGCTTCAACGGCGATGGGCCAAGCGTCTTTTCTTTCGAAGTTGCCCACGACCTTGCCTGCTTGGCAGACCATGAGAAGATCTTGCCTTTAATGCCCTTACCGGCCTTCGCCGCTGCGGAGTTGTAGACCTTCTCCAAGACGCGCGGGACAACCAACAACACGGACGGCTTGAATGACGCAATGTCGGGAAGCAAGTTCTTAATGTCGGGGGAGAATCCCAGTGTTCCTTGACCGGAGATCACTACGTGCATGACGAAGCGAGCGAGTACGTGTGCCACGGGGAGGAACAGAAGCAGGCGGGTGTCGGGGGAGTCAATGACCGATCCGAGTACCTGTCGAGTTGCGTAGGCTGTGCCGACAAAGTTGGCGTGAGTCAGGCAGACACCTTTCGGCATGCCGGTTGTTCCCGACGTGTAAATGATGGTTGCCAGATCACTGCTCTTGATTCTGATACGGCGTGCTTCAACTTCTGAAGCCTCGATGCCGAGTGCAGCTGTAGCGATATTGCGCATGGCGCCACGGTCAATGGAATCAATGAAGCGAACGCTGGGAGTACGGACACTTTCCACAAGTTCCGCCTGCTGGCGGGTCTGGGTGAATACCTGAACAACCTTCGCGTCGGTCAGGATATGTTCGATTTGAGCAGCAGAGTCTGATTCGTAAATGGGAACGGTGATAGCTCCGATAGACAGGATGGCGTAGTCCAGTAGCATCCACTCATACGAGGTTGATGAAAGAATTGCGACGGCATCGCCGGGGTGAATGCCCTGACCGATCAAGCCACGAGCCACATCGTTGATTTGAGCAAGAAGCTCTTCGGCGGTCACCGGTTGGGGGAGTCCAACGGGAGTGCGCTGTTCGACGGCGACCTGTTTGGGGTACTTCTTAGCACGCGCAATCAAGAGTGAGGATACTGATTCGTGTGCCCCAACCTTGAACTTTGGCTTCACTGTGAATGAACCGTCGCGTAGCTTTTTCATGGATTCCTCCCGTGGTCGCGAACTTATTTCAATTCTTTTATTAACTTGAGCCTACCTACATCTCCTTCAAGTAGTGTGCGACCCTCCGGTTTTGGACGGCGTTTGATTGCTCACGATTCACGCGGTGGTGTGTATGACACAAGGCCCCGCCGATCCGAAAACGGATGAGCGGGGCCTCCCTCAAGCAATCGGCTCAGAGATCGAAGTACATCTGATACTCGTAGGGGTGTGGGTACACGCGCATAGGAGCGACCTCGTTCGTCTCCTTGTAGTCGAGCCATGTGTCGATGAGGTCCTGGGTGAAGACGTCGCCTTCAGTGAGGAACTCGTGGTCGTTGCTCAGAGCCTCAAGAGCTGCTTCGAGCGAGCTCGGGAGCTTCGTAATGTCCTGGTACTCAGCCGGCGGAAGCTCGTAGAGATCCTTATCGATTGGAGCAGCAGGCTCAATACGACGCTTGATGCCGCCGATGCCGGCCATCAGGCAGGCCGCGAAGGACAGGTACGGATTGGCCGACGGGTCCGGGACACGGTATTCGACGCGCTTCGCCTTCGGGGACGTACCCGTAACAGGAATGCGGATACATGCCGAGCGGTTACGCGCCGAGTACACCAGGTTAATCGGGGCTTCGAAGCCGGGAACCAAGCGACGGAAAGAGTTGACCGACGGGTTCGTGAAAGCAAGCAATGCCGGAGCGTGTTCAAGCAGACCTCCGATGAACCAACGAGCAGTGTCGGAGAGTGAACCGTAGCCTCGTTCGTCGTAGAACAGTGGCTCGCCGTTCTTCCAGAGCGAAAGGTGGGTGTGCATACCCGAGCCGTTGTCACCGAACAGTGGCTTCGGCATGAAGGTTGCCGTGTGGTCGAAGTCAAGAGCGGTGTTCTTGATGACGTACTTGAACTTCATCATGTCGTCCGCAGCCTTTTGCAGGGTTGCGAAACGGTAGTTGATTTCCTGCTGACCACCGGAACCAACCTCGTGGTGAGCGCGCTCAATCTTCAGGCCGACTGCGGCAAGGTTACGAACCATTTCATCGCGGATATCCGCGTACTGGTCCTGGGGTGAAACAGGGAAGTAGCCCCCCTTAACGCGAACTTTGTATCCACAGTTGCCACCTTCTTCTTGCCGGCCTGTGTTCCACCATGCTTCGGGGGAGTCAACCTTGAAGAACGTTGAGTTCGGCTTGACCTCGTAACGGACGTCGTCGAAGAGGTAGAACTCAGCTTCGGCGCCGATGAAGCATTCGTCAGCGATACCGGTGGAACGTAGGTAGGCCTCAGCCTTGGCTGCAACCTGACGAGGATCGCGAGAGAAGGGCTCGTCGGTGAAGGGGTCAACGATCGAGAAATTGATGACGAGAGTCTTGGCGACGCGGAAAGGGTCGACGAATGCTGACGTGATGTCGGGGATGAGTTTCATGTCGGACTCGTGAATAGCAGTGAAACCGCGCACGGATGATCCGTCGAACATCAAGCCATTCTCAAGGGCATCGTCAACGAACTCCTGCGCGGGAATTGTGAAGTGCTGCTGGACGCCGGGAACGTCGCAGAAGCGAACATCAACAAATTCAATGTCCTGTTCAGTAATAAACGAAGCAGCCTCTTCGGAGGTGGTGAACATAAGGTGTCCTTCCATCGCACGTTATTAATGCGTTGATGCCAAGACGTTTGGTAAAAACTTTGCCAAACAACCGCTAAATAGATGGTATTACATGGCGTTTCATGCGCGAAAAAGATTGTCCGAAATGTGGCGCATTTGTCCTGTTGTGGCGTGAATTCGCTAAGATGAGCCTGTTCTTTCCACAAGTATTTACTATTACTTTGCAATTGTGGAATAGATGCATTTTCGACGCGATGAGACATCACGAGTGCTCGAGTGCGTGATCAACGCGCCATTGGTCTCTATAATCCGGCGAATGAACACGATGCGCGCAGTGGCAGCGGTTGAAGCGATTGCTCGTGAAGGGGGCCTGCGCGTTCTGACGTGGCGAGACGTTCCGGTCGAAGATGATGTTTCATTCCTCGTTCTTTCTGACCGTGAAACAAACGCTGAAATGGCGCCAATCTCGTCACTTCTGGCTACTGCAGCTGTCCGTCATCATCTTCTGCGTCGGCATACGCGCACCCAGGTACGTACACTATTCAGGTGGCCGACCCGTCAACGTACCGTCCGAAAACCGGTGATATTCCTTCGTCACCGGGCGTCTATCGTTTTTCCGATAAAGACGGTCGAGTTATCTATGTCGGTAAAGCAAAGAACCTTCGCAATCGTCTGACGAACTATTTCCAGGATCCAGGCAATCTTCACCCTCGTACGCGCCAAATGGTGTTTACGGCGACGCACGTTCAATGGACCGTTGTTCGTAGCGAAATTGAAGCCCTGACGCTTGAATTCACGTGGATCAAAGAGTTTAATCCACAGTTCAACGTCATGTTTAAGGACGATAAGTCCTATCCTTACTTGGCTGTGACCATGGGGGAGAGATACCCCCGCGTTCATGTCACGCGTCAGGCGAAACGTGCCGGAACGCGTTACTACGGCCCGTATACGCAGGTGTGGGCGATTCGTGAAACGATCGATTTGCTCTCGCGTATCTACCCCGTGCGTACGTGCACCTCGGGAGTTTTTCAGCGTGCGAAAGCCCAAAAGCGAGCCTGTCTTCTGGCACATATCGACAAGTGTTCTGCTCCCTGTATCGGTGCGATTAGCGAAGAAGATCATCGTCAGCTTGCGCAGAATTACTGCGATTTCATGGAGGGGAAGACCGGTCCCATTGTCCGTGAGTTGAAAGAACGGATGAAAGAATCCGCAGCGCACCTTGACTTTGAAACTGCCGCCAAGACCCGCGATGACCTGAAAGCGATTGAGAACGTTCTGGAAAAGAACGTTGTTGTCCTAGATGATGGTACAGACGCTGATGTCTTCGCGCTTGTTGCTGATGAACTCGATGCTGCTGTCCACGTTTTCTTCGTTCGTGGTGGTCGTATCCGTGGCACGCGAGGATGGGTGATCGATCGCGTCGATGGTGCAGATGAACAGGTCTTGATGGCCCGTTTGCTTGAACAGGTCTACTCGCAGCTTCCTCCTTCTGATCCGAACACCCCGACAAGGCGCGAGAAGGTCAAAAAGAAGTCGGTTGACGACATCGCACACACTCCAACGTCGGCGATTCCGCACGAAGTTTTCGTCTCGATCGAGCCGGACAACAAGCAAATGATTGCTTCCTGGCTGAGTGAAGTGCGAGGGGCGTCCGTGCGCATTCACGTGCCCTCGCGCGGTCCGAAAGCCCAGCTGATGGAAACGGTGCGTGAGAACGCTCGCCAAGCGCTGGAACTCCATCAGACCAAGCGAGCAGGCGATCTGACTGTTCGTTCCCAAGCACTTGAAGAACTGGCTGAAAACCTCGGACTGGATGCTGCCCCGCTGCGCATTGAGTGCTACGACATCTCGCACACCATGGGTACCCACCAGGTCGGTTCCATGGTCGTCTTCGAAGACGGCGCTCCGCGTAAAGACGCTTATCGGACATTCAATATTCGAGGCGTAGATGGCAACGGCACCCCCGATGATACGTCCGCGATGGACGAGGTTCTGCGCAGGCGTTTCTCCCGCCTGCTTGCAGAAGAAGCAGGGCTTGCTGGTGAAGACGATGAGGGCGTCGCCTTCGAGTCCGGTCCGATTGATTCACTCACAGGAAAGCCACGCAGGTTTTCTTATCGGCCCGACCTTGTGGTCGTCGACGGTGGTCTGCCTCAAGTGAACGCAGCGCGTACTGCACTCGATGATCTTGGCGTCGACATTCCTCTTGTGGGATTAGCTAAGCGTCTCGAAGAAGTCTGGATTCCCGGCGACGACTTTCCGATGATCTTCCCGCGCGCCTCGTCTGCCCTCCACTTGCTGCAGTACCTGCGCGATGAATCCCACCGATTCGCAATTACGAAGCACCGTAAGCGTCGAACGAAAGCACAGACGAGGTCCGTCCTTGACACCATTGACGGCGTCGGCCCCGCGCGGCAATCAGCGCTACTCACGCGATTCGGATCAGTGAAAAAACTGCGCAAAGCAAGCGTCGACGACGTAGCTTCGGTGCCCGGTATTGGCCCAGTGCTTGCTCAATCGATCCTCGAAACACTGAATCCACAGCCCGAACAAGCCTGATCGACCTCGTGAATCTTTCGTTCAGTCGACCAAGTCAAACGTGAGCACACCCGTACACACGCGCTTTAGTCCACTAACCTGAATGAAGAAAACTCAATTCACCAACGGGGAGCACACTATGACGCCGGCGTTTCATCTTCCGTGTCGCGTTTTGCTGCTGGGTAGCGGAGAACTCGGAAAAGAAGTCACAATCTGTCTGAAACGCTACGGCGTATACGTGGTTGCTGTAGATGCCTACCCGGCAGCTCCCGCGATGCAGGTCGCCGACGAGTATGCGGTTCTCGATATGTCGGATGACGACGAGCTTTTCGCGTTACTCGAACGGGTGAAACCAGACCTTGTTGTCCCCGAAGTTGAAGCAATCGCCACTGACGCGCTGGCAAAGTTTGAAGCAACGCATCAGGACACGCGTATCGTGCCCAACGCATTTGCCGTCCAAGCAACGATGGATCGCAATCGCATTCGTGGCCTTGCTGCGAACCTCGACGGTGTTGTCACTTCTCAGTTCCGCTTTGCTTCAAGCGCCGATGATATTCGCGAGGCACTGAATCACACTGGCCTGCCTGCTTTCATCAAACCAACAATGTCATCGTCTGGCCACGGACAGTCCCGTATTACCTCCGAGGAACAGGTTGATGAGGCCTGGAATGCGGCTCAGGAAGGCGCACGCTCTCAAACTGGTGAAGTCATCGTCGAAGAAGAAGTACGGTTCGACTGCGAAATCACGCTTCTGACCGTCCGCTGGTGGAATGGCGAATCGATCGAAACGTCCTACTGCAGTCCCATCGGACACCGACAGGTCAATGGTGACTATGTTGAATCGTGGCAACCGGCAGCGATTTCGCCACTGGCGCTTGAACGCTGCCAGGCCATGGCGAAGCTCGTAACAGACGCATTGGCGTCCAATGGAGCATCGCCTGCTCTCGGCCTCTTTGGCGTCGAGTTCTTCATCAAGGGCGACGACGTCTGGTTCTCGGAATTATCCCCACGCCCGCACGATACTGGCATGACCACCATGGCGTCCCAAGCACAGTCTGAGTTCGAGCTTCACGCCCGCGCAATCCTCGGCCTGCCCATCGATACGACGCTACGCACACCGGGTGCATCTGCAGTCATCACATCAACACAACCCCTCAAACACCCCGAATACCTAGGCGTCGCCGAAGCCTTGTCCAAGGCCGATGGGGTCAGGATATTCGGCAAGCCCGTCACGCGAGCCGGTCGTCGAGTCGGCGTTGTTCTGGCAAGCGGTGCCAGCAGCGACCAGGCACGCGAGCGCGCAAATCGGGGAGCCGACGCTATCACGCTTGTTGAAGCAACGTTGCTACCCGGCGAAAACAATTGAAAAGTGCGATAGTTACACCATGACTGACGAACTCGATAACAACCCGCCAACCGTACCCGCAGGCATCCCGTTGCTTGACGTGAACAGCCCGGTCGTTGCCCCCATAGCATCGAACGAGGTCCTCATCATCACAGGTGCATCTGGCGCTGGACGTACCGGGGCAGGCAGAGCGCTTGAAGACCTCGACTGGTACGTCGTCGATAACCTGCCACCATCAATGTTGCCCGCGTTGGTCGGCATGATGTCACCGGCAGGCGGAGGCGTCCACCGTCTGGCGGCAATCGTTGACGTACGCTCACGCACATTCTTTGCTGATCTGACGAAGACGTTGGACCAGATGAGAGATATGGGTGTCGCCTACCGGGTTATCTTCCTCGAGGCAGACGAACGCACTCTGGTGAAACGCTACGAGTCCAACCGTCGCCCGCACCCGTTGCAGGGGCAGAAAACAATCCTGGACGGCATTGAAGCCGAACGACGCATGCTTGCTCCCGTTCGTCGCATCGCAGATGAAGTGATTGACACGTCGAATATGTCCGTCCACGACCTGACGCGCCATATCCGCGATGTCGTTGCGGGGGAGGGTGATCGTCCGCTTCAAATCACAGTTGAATCTTTCGGCTTCAAACGAGGAATCCCGATTGATGCTGATCATGTGCTTGACGTGCGTTTCTTGAAGAACCCGTACTGGGTGGATGAACTCCGTCATCTGACCGGTCGCGATAAGCCGGTTGCGGATTACGTGCTGGATCAGCCCGGAGCTCGACAGTTCGTTGTGTCATACGCGGACCTGCTTGCCCCCATGCTTCAGGGCTACATTAGTGAGCTCAAACCATTCGCAACAATTGCCGTTGGATGTACCGGCGGTCAGCACCGCTCGGTCGCATGTGCGGAACTGATTGCCAACAGGCTTCGTGAAAACGGCTATCCTGTCCGAGTCCACCACCGTGATCTCGGGAGAGAGTAAATGTCATACGTCGATGCAGCAGGTTGGACACTACGCGGAGAAACCGGTCCTTCCGTTGTCGCTCTCGGTGGTGGCCACGGTCTTTCCGTCACTCTGCGCGCTCTTTGCCACATCACGCGATCTCTGACTGCGGTAGTTACCGTCGCCGATGATGGGGGATCATCAGGTCGCCTGCGTCAAGAGATGGAGATCCTGCCACCCGGTGATCTTCGCATGGCTCTTGCCTCTCTCTGCGAAGAAACCGAGTGGGGTCTGACGTGGCGTGATGTCCTACAAACGCGTCTTGAAACAACCGGGCCGTTGAATGGGCACGCTTTAGGTAACCTTTTGATCTCCGGCTTGTGGCAGTTGCTTGAAGACCCGGTTGAGGGTCTTGATTGGGTTGGGCGCCTTCTTGGTGCGAGCGGCCGTGTGCTTCCAATGTCCATCGATCCTCTCCAGATCGAAGCGGACATGGATGATGACGGACGTAAGTACACGGTTTCGGGACAGTCGAAGGTGGCGGTTGCGCCAGGAACTGTCGAACATATTCGTCTTCTTCCCAAAAGCCCGCGTGTTCCAGCAGAAGTTGGGACGGCGATCGAACAGGCGGATTGGGTTTTGCTTGGTCCTGGCTCGTGGTACACGTCCGTGATTCCGCATCTGTTGGTGCCAGACGTTCACCGTTCACTTGTGACGACCGATGCCCACCGTGCGTTGATCTTGAACCTATCGCGCCAGCGTGGCGAGACAGATCGTATGACCACTGCCGATCATGTTCGCGTGATCCGTGACTATGCTCCAGATTTCAAACTGGATGTGATTATTGCCGATCCAACCGCCATTGATGATGTCGACGACCTTATTGTTGCTTCAGAGGGGCTGGGCGCTCGCGTCCTACTTCGACAGGTTCGTACCGGTGATGGACAACCTCACCACGACCCGCTCCGCCTTGCCGCAGCACTGAGGGATGCGTTTGACGGGTTCCTTGGAGAAGTCGGCAAAACTGAGACTTGGCTGCCCTGAAGCGACATCTGAGGAAATGAACGTGTCACTAACTACTGACTTAAAAGATGAACTTGCGCGCGTTGCGCCACAAACTCAGTCTGAGATGGCTGCTGAAACCGCTGCGATTCTGCGGTTCGCTGGTGGACTGCACCTTGTTTCCGGCCACATTCTGATCGAAGCAGAGCTGGATACCCCCGCAGCGGCGCTCCGTCTTCGCCTGTTTTTGCAGACGCTCTACAACGCTGAATCAACGGTTGTCGTTGTTTCAGGTGGTTCGCTGCGTCGCGGTAAGCGTTTTGTTGTTCGCGTTGTGCATAAGGCTGACGAGCTTGCTCGTATGACCGGTCTTGTCGATTCTCTTCGCCGGCCAGTACGCGGTCTCCCTGCCACCTTGGTGGCGTCGGGGAACGATGAAGCGGCCGCGGTCTGGCGTGGAGCGTTCCTTGCGCGTGGGTCACTGATGGAGCCCGGGCGCTCGACTTCGCTGGAAGTGACATGCCCAGGACCCGAGGTTGCGCTCGCTATGGTCGGATGTGCGCGAAAGTTGGGCGCCGCTGCACGTTCGAAAGAAGTACGAGGCACGGACCGCGTCTCTGTCCGCGATTCAGAGGCCATCGGGCAACTGATTGGCAAGATGGGGGCCTCCTCTACTCAGAAGACGTGGCAGGATCGTCGAGAGAAGCGCGAAGCCCGTGGATCGGCGAATCGTCTGGCGAACTTTGATGACGCCAACCTGCGTCGTTCTGCGCGTGCTGCTGTAGCCGCGGGAGCCCGACTGGAACGTGCCTTCGAAATCCTCGGCGACGACATTCCGCCTCATCTTCTTGAAGCGGGAACTCTGCGTCTGAAGTACAAGCAGGCGTCCTTGGAGGAACTGGGAAAGCACACGGATCCGCCGTTGACGAAAGATGCTGTTGCCGGTCGTATTCGCCGCCTGCTGGCCATGGCTGACAAGGTTGCTCATGATCGTGGGATTCCGGATACGGAAGCGGCACTCACGATCGAAATGCTCGAGGACGACTGAGGACTTTAGTCCACCTCAAGCTGCGAACGTTATTATTGCCACGTAGGGGTTCGTCCACTGAAGGTGCCGTAGGCCACCGTGGGGTGTAAATTAGGTCTTGCTAGAACCGCAGATAACTGCGGGCCGGATTCGCACCGTGCGGATACCGGTTGCACATTCGAAAACGTGCCCGTGCAGGGCACGAGCAGGAGGACAATAGTGACCACCCGCGTTGGCATCAATGGCTTTGGCCGTATTGGACGCAACTTCTTCCGCGCAGCACTCGAGCAGGGCGCGGACATCGAGATCGTTGCAGTGAACGACCTCACCGACACCAAGACTCTCGCTCACCTTCTCAAGTACGACTCGATTCTCGGTCGTTTCAATGGTGAAGTTTCCTACGACGAATCCTCCATTATCGTGAACGGCAAGGCCATCAAGGTCCTCGCACAGCGCAACCCGGCCGACCTCCCCTGGGGCGAGCTCGGCGTTGAGGTCGTTGTGGAGTCCACCGGCTTCTTCACCGATGGCACCAAGGCTGCAGCTCACATCGAAGCTGGCGCCAAGAAGGTCGTTATCTCCGCTCCGGCGAAGAATGTTGACGGCACCTTCGTCATGGGCGTGAACCACGAGGATTACGACAACGCAACGATGAACATCGTTTCGAACGCTTCGTGCACCACCAACTGCCTTGCACCGCTGGCCAAGGTTCTCCACCAGGAGTTCGGCATCGTTCGTGGCATCATGACCACCATCCACTCCTACACCGGCGATCAGCGCGTCCTTGACGCACCGCACTCGGATCTGCGTCGTGCACGTGCAGCAGCACTGAACATGATCCCGACCAAGACCGGCGCGGCACAGGCTGTTGCTCTGGTTCTCCCGGAGCTCGCTGGCAAGTTCGACGGCCTCGCAGTCCGCGTTCCCACCCCGACCGGCTCCCTCACCGACCTCACCTTCCAGGCAGAGAAGCCCGTCACCGTTGAGTCCCTTAACGCCGCAGTCAAGGCTGCCGCTGAAGGCGAACTCAAGGGCATCCTCGAGTACACCGAAGATCCGATCGTTTCCACCGACATCGTCGGCGATCCGCACTCCTCGATCTTCGATGCATCCGAGACCAAGGTCATCGGCGACCTCGTCAAGGTCCTGTCCTGGTACGACAACGAGTGGGGCTACTCCAACCGCCTCGTCCAGCTGACCGCTTTGGTTGGCTCGAAGCTCGCCTGAATCGCACCCCGTACGCTGTGATCAGCAAACACTTGCGCCCGTGCACCCCCTATGAGGTGTGCGGGCGCTTGTGTACTCACGATTTTCGGGCGGATACTCCGCCCCTTTAACGAAAGGTTGGTTCTATGAGGACCATCGAAACTCTCGGCGAACTGCGTGGCAAGCGCGTTCTGGTTCGTTCTGACTTCAACGTTCCGTTGAAGGACGGTGTCATCACCGATGACGGTCGTATTCGCGCGGCACTGCCGACCCTGAACCTGCTGACCAAGGCTGGCGCCAAGGTTATCATCATGGCTCACCTCGGTCGCCCGAAGGGCAAGGTCGATCCGGCATTCTCGCTGGCACCTGCCGCAGCTCGTCTCGGCGAACTCATCGACGCCCCTGTCAGCCTTGCAGGCGACGTTGTTGGCGAATCCGCCAAGGCTACCGTTGCAGCTCTCGGTGAAGGCGAAATCGCTCTTCTCGAAAACGTCCGCTTCGACGCACGCGAGACCTCCAAAGTTGACGAAGAACGCGAAGAACTGGCCAAGGCATACGCAGAACTCGGTGACGCATTCGTCTCCGATGGCTTCGGTGTTGTGCACCGCAAGCAGGCTTCCGTCTACGACATCGCCAAGCTCGTTCCTTCCGCTTCCGGCCTGCTGGTTCTGAAGGAAATCGAATCCCTGCGCAAAGCAACTGAGAACCCGGAGCGCCCTTACGGCGTCGTCCTCGGCGGTTCCAAGGTTTCTGACAAGCTCGGTGTTATCGCCAACTTGCTGAAGAAGGCTGACCGCCTCTTCATCGGTGGTGGCATGGTCTTCACCTTCCTGGCAGCTCAGGGCTACTCGGTCGGCAAGTCCCTGCTCGAAGCAGACCAGATCGAAACCGTGAAGGGCTACATCGCCGAAGCAGCAGAGCGTGGCGTTGAACTGATCCTCCCGGTCGACGTCGTCGTTGCTCCCGAGTTCGCAGCTGACGCACCGGCAACCAACGTTGCTGTCGACGCTATTCCGGATGACCAGATGGGCCTCGATATCGGCGTTGAATCGCAGAAGCTCTTCGCCGAAAAAATTGCATCGGCGAAGACCATCGCATGGAATGGCCCGATGGGCGTCTTCGAATTCCCGGCATTTGCAGCGGGCACCAAGGCAGTTGCTCAGGCACTGTCTGACGGCGACATGTTCTCCGTCATCGGTGGTGGCGACTCTGCAGCTGCAGTTCGTACCCTCGGCTTCGACGAATCCACCTTCTCCCACATTTCCACCGGTGGTGGCGCTTCCCTCGAACTCCTCGAGGGCAAGATCCTGCCGGGTATTGCAGTTCTGGAGGACTGAAAAATGGCACGTACCCCGCTGATGGCCGGCAACTGGAAGATGAACCTCGATCACCTCGAGGCCAATCACCTTGTCCAGGGCCTGGCAATGGAACTGAAGGATCACAACCACGACTACTCCAAGTGTGAGGTCCTGGTTATTCCTCCGTTCACTGACATCCGTACCGTTCAGACTATCGTTGACGCCGATGAACTCGGCATCAAGTACGGTGCACAGGACGTTTCCATCCACGACAACGGTGCATACACCGGTGAAATCTCCACCGCTATGCTCGACAAGCTCGGCTGCACCTACGTCGTCATGGGTCACTCGGAGCGTCGTGAGTACCACAACGAATCCGATGAACTTGTTGGTGCGAAGGCACGTAAGACCCTCGACGCAGGCATGACTCCGATCCTCTGCTGCGGTGAAGCCCTTGAAATCCGCAAGGCCGGCACCCACGTTGAGTTCGTTCTCGGCCAGATCCGCGCAGCACTCGCTGGCTGGTCCGCTGAAGACGTCGCCAAGATCGTCATCGCCTACGAACCCATCTGGGCAATCGGCACTGGCGAAACCGCGACCAGCGAAGATGCACAGGAAGTCTGCGGTGCAATCCGCGCAGCACTGACTGAAGACTTCGGTGCAGACACCGCTGAAGCAACCCGCGTTCTCTACGGTGGTTCGGCAAAGCCGGGCAACATCAAGGAACTCATGGCTCAGCCCGATATTGATGGCGCACTCATCGGTGGCGCATCGCTGAAGGCTGATTCCTTCGCCGAGATGGCACGCTTCTACGCCTGAGCAATTCTTAACAATTGCGTCTGATAGTGGAGCCAACCGGCTTGCCGGTTGGCTCCCTCAGGCTTTAACCCGCTAGACTAGCGACAGTTACGTTTCAGCGATGCGCTTACGCGTGTATCGCCTACTCAAGAATCGGATTCAACAGTGACCGCACTCAAAATTACCCTGCTCGTCCTCATCGTGCTGACCAGCCTTTTGCTGACCCTCACGGTCCTTATGCACAAGGGCAAGGGCGGCGGTATCTCCGATATGTTCGGTGGCGGCATTTCGTCTACCGCCGGTTCATCCGGTGTTGCAGAGCGTAACCTGAACCGAATCACCCTCGGCATTTTGATCGTGTGGGTCGTGTGCATCGTTGCCTACGGTCTGATGCAAAAGTGGGTTTTCTGACCCGTTAGTCTTTCGAAATTTTGGGCCCCAACCACTGAGCTGTCCCCCGGAAGTTGGACTGATTTATTCAGTTTTTCTTCCGGGGGATTTGTATGCATTTGAGTTCTCAGTTGACTTATGAGCGGCGGGCGGTTTTGGTGGGTTTGTTTGAGCAGGGGTTTGGTTATAGAGGTTCGGCTAGGCAGGTCGGTGTGGGTCTTGAATCGGTGGGGTCTTTGTATAGGCGCTGGAGGATTCGTGACACTGTTGGACTTGTGAGAAAACCTGAAGCCTCCTGGGTTTTGTTCCTACCTGTTTTGGGTATTAACCCAATCTCATGTCTTATTTGAAGTCTGATACCATGGTTTCGGGAACGTTTCCGGCGATGTTGCCGCCTACGCCTATTGGTCGAGGAGGACCAGTGAAAACAAGAATTAGTAGAAGTTTTTTGGGATTTTTTATCGCTTTTCTGCTGGTAATAGCAGGCACTGCTACTCCCTTAGCTTACGCGGGACCCAATAGCGGGGTAATGTACCTGAACTTCAAGCCGGATCCGACCGTTGAAAACCCTTTAACTGTTTACCGAGTCGAGTACTGGGCTGATGGGCAGGCAAAGCAAAGTCAAATGTTCTCCGGCCAGCAACCAGAAGGGTATATAAACACAAATATTCTGGCGCCAGGCGATCCCTTGAACTTCCGGGTGTACCGCACGGACACCACTTCCTTACAGCCAGGACAGAGTGAAAATCGAGTTTGGGAATCCACCGTGTTTACTGGCGCGAAACCGGGGAACTCGGTTTTCACTAGGTGGGATGCTCGTAGTTTCAGTTATAACCAGGACGGACTGGAACCCGCAGCAGACGGCAAACTAAAGGTGAGTTTTACCCCCGATCCCAATGTGCCCGCATCGGAATATAACCTGTGGGTGTGGACCGAGGGTTCTGGTGGTTACCCCGTGGCTTTCACCGGAAAGGATGGGGCCGGTAACCTAACCGCCGAAGTCACTGTTCCGGCTCCGAATGAAAAAGTTAATTTGATTGTGCGCCGCTCTACTGCGACAAACGACTGGGCGTGGCAAACCTCTGATTTGAAGGATATCCCGGTTCCGGGCGGGATTGATATAAAAACCGATGGCAGCTACCAGCTAAAACCCGCCGAAAATCCCCCTGCCCTCCCTACCGAGGTCACGGTGACTGTCCACTACCTGCGTTCCGACAATAAATATGACAACTGGAATGTGTGGACTTGGCTTCCGGGTAAGGAAGGAAAGCGAGCGGATTTTGATGGAAACCATACCGCCACCCTTACTCATACAGACCCAAATGGGATTGAAAAAGTTGGTTTGATTGTGCGCCGTTCGGAAGCCGGAAATGAATGGGCAGAGAAAAACACTCCCGACGACCTCTTTGTTACCAAGTTTCCCCAGGGGAAGGCGGAAATCTGGATTGTGCAGGGTGACCCCAAAATTTACTATTCGGAATCCGACATTCCCAAACCCGGATCCACCAGCAATTGCGCGGATCTACATACCGCGGAATTTAATAACAAATATTTTTACGAGGGCGAGTTAGGGGCTATTTACTCCCCGGAAAAAACCACCTTTAGGGTATGGGCGCCCACTGCCCAAGCAGTCGAGTTCGTTAACTATTCCGAGAACGGAAAAGTCGCTGCCATGACCAAAGGGGAAAAGGGAACCTGGGAGATTACGCTCGACGATGACCAAAAGGGACTGCAGTATCGCTACCGTCTCCATTTCGCGGGTGACAAGATTAACGAAGCTATCGATCCCTATGCCCGGGCGGTTACCGCCAACGGTACCCGTACCGTGGTAATTGACCCCGATAAAACTGTACCCAGCAACTGGGATGGCAAACGGATGCCCGCATTTACCTCGATGAAGGACGCGATTATTTACGAGGCACACGTACGCGATTTAACCATCGGCCCTGATAATGGCATTACTAATAAGGGTAAGTTCTTGGGGCTCACTGAGGCGGGTACTAAAACCAAGGAAGGGAATCTTTCGGGTCTGGATTATCTAAAGTCTCTAGGGGTCACCCATGTGCAGTTATTGCCGATTTTTGATTTCTGGTCTGTAGATGAGCTGGGCGATCTTTCCTATAACGCCCAATATAACTGGGGATATGATCCCCAAAACTACAACGTTCCCGAAGGCTCTTACGCGACCAATCCGGCGGATCCCACCTCGCGCATCCTAGAGCTAAAGTCAATGGTAGAAACCATGCATGCTAATGATATGCGAGTGATTATGGATGTGGTTTATAACCATGTCTACAATCCGGAAACATCTCCATTGCAGCAAACTGTCCCGGACTACTATTTCCGGATGGATGCGAACTGTAAGTTCCAAGACGGGACCGGAGTTGGCAATGAAACCGCTTCTGAACAACTGATGATGCGTAAATACATTGTTGATTCGGTTACCTATTGGGCAAAGCACTACGATATTGACGGTTTCCGTTTCGATCTTATGGGTATCCATGACGTGGAAACTATGAAAGCGGTACGGGAAGCGCTAAATAAGATTGATCCCTCGATTGTGATTCTGGGTGAGGGCTGGAAGATGGGTAACCATCCCAGTGGGGTAGCAGCGGCTAACCAGGAAAACGCGAAACAGATGCCCGGAATCTCGTTCTTCAATGACCAGTATCGCGACACCGTAAAGGGCGATAACTTCGAGTTGAACCACACCGGTTTTATCAGTGGCGCCAACCAAGAACAACGCTCTTGGGATTTGTTGAACAATATCAAGGGCGCCCAATATGTGCGTAAATATCTGGGACCAGACCAATCCGTGGTCTACAACGAAGCCCATGACAACTACACCATGTTCGATAAATTGAAAGGAAGTTTGCCGGCAGATACCCCCGATAGTGAAGTAGCTCAGCGGCATGCCCTCGGTACCGGCACCCAGTACCTGGCCAATGGCGCAGTATTCATCCACGCCGGGCAGGAATTCTTGCGCACCAAAGCGGGGGATCACAACTCGTATAAGTCTCCCGACTCGGTCAACGTTTTCAACTATGACCGGGCTCAGCAATACGAAAAGGAAGTAAAGTTCTTCCGGGATTTAAACAAGTTCCGTAAGCAATATGATTTTATGCGTCAGGGCAGTTACGACGCTGTAAACCAGAAGTACACGCACGAAATTATTGCCGGTGAAGAAAGTATTGCTACTAATCATGTGGGGTATACCGTAAAAAATGCGTTCCCGGTGAAAACTAAGAGTGGTAAAGAAAGTGCCGATGCGTTCGCGTACGTGAATGCAGACAAACAGGCTTGGGAGGCACCTTTGCCGGCTGGGGAATATGAGGTGATGATTAAAGGATTGGACGTTTACCAAAAACCGGTAACGCTCACTTCAAACGGTAAAGTTACGGTACCTCCTTTAAGCATTTTATTGGTGAGGGAGGCCCCGGCGCCCGAGCCAGAACCGGAGCCAGAACCAAATCCGAATCCCGATCCAGGGGGAGACCCGAACCCTCAGCCACAACCTGAACCGGAACCAAACCCGAACCCAGAACCGCAGCCAGATCCGGATGTAAAACCGCATCCACAAAAGCCTGCTGCTGACCCGATGAATCCGACTCCTAAACCCGCAGAAAAGGGCAAGAAGTCTGTCCAAAATCGCAGTGCAGAGGAGCTGGCGAAGACGGGAGCTGGCGTGCCCGAGATGGTACTCATCTCGCTGCTGTTAGGGGCTTCGGGAGTTATGGTCACTTTCCGCGCTCACAAACGTGGATAACTAGCGCGGGTATTCCCCCCCCTACGAATTCGCTATCTGCTTGTGCGCGGTCGAGAGGGAAAGCTTCGCGCGATTTGCAGGCAAATATCGCCCGTCGTCCTCCGGAAAACAACACATTTTCCTGGAGGACGCGGGCGGGCTAGGCTGGTTTGTAAAGAAAGTTAGTTCTCCTTTTGGAATTGGGGTGAAGCATGACGTGAAGCGTCCTGGGTTTTGTTCCTACCTGTTTTGAGCGGATTGAGGTATTGGCCAAAGTGGTATTCGTAGGAGTTTAAGGATCGGGCGGTGCGTATGCTTGTAGATTGCTTGGCTGGAGGGCTAGCCCGCTAGGGCTCCACTCGTTCTAGGGCGACTTACAGTAGTAATCGACAATGTTCGCTCACCACGCGCATATACTGGGCGCGACTTCAAACTATCTGGAGTCGCGCCCGTTGCATGTGTGGCGTCAACGGAACTAACCACTTTATGGCAGAAAAGTTCTGCGCTAGTTCAAGGCTCTAGAAAACGCGTGTATCGTGTTTTGCAGGAGAGGAGGACAAGTGAGGGTTAAACGACAAAATGTGTGTTTTTGTTGGCGTGTCGGGATTAGAGTTGGCCTTTTCGGATGCCGAGTGAGTGGT
>NZ_JASOER010000024.1:0-22164 GCF_030212665.1 Pauljensenia sp. UMB9872
CTCAACTTTCGTTAGTTACCTCAGTGAGGGAGGCAGTCGATTCAAGCTTTCCTCGCTCTCGGCGACAGGAAAACAATTTACACACCTTCATAGCGACCCGTCAAATCATTTTGACGTGAGCGTCACCACACTTGGCGCGAAGGCTCATTTTCGCCCGAAATTCAGCCACTTTGACGGGCTAAACACAGATTCCCTCTTCTGACGATTACCGTTCTCATCACAGTGACCAGGGCACCAGTCGTTTGCAGGAACCGACGCCTTGACAGCACCAATATGCTGTCCACAGCCAGCCCACGTCACCTTTCCGCAGATGTCACACTTCGCCGGTCGACACATTGTTCATTCCCCTTCCTTTAGGATCTTCGAAACAATCGACGATTGCTTCACCGTCATGTCTCAGTGATCCACCAGTTCCTGATGGCGATGAGCCCCACTTCAGAGCATCAGCATTCGCCCCCTCATCGCAACACCCAGTCCGCCGACGCGAATGATCGCTGTTCGCTCCGAATCGGCAATCGGACGAGGTTCAAGTGAAGAAGCCCCGAGCTCGACGACGAATAACCCGGAGGCAAGCATTCCTGAACTGGAGAAGCTTTTCCTTTTCCTTTCCTAGATTTTCCAAATATTAGTTCGAACGTGACTAATCCTTTGCCTTTCCCGTACAATCACCTTGTCAATCGCTACGCCATGTAGCGTCCCATCTTCCGACAAGGTAACGAGCATGCTTCCTGCTTCTTCGTCGATTGCCGACTCGATTAACGCAGTCCTCGACGTTCTCAACACCTGGCTGTACTCATACATCCTGATCGCACTGCTTATCGGCGCCGGCCTCTACTTCTTCATTCGCACCAAGGGCTTGCCCGTGCGCATGTTCCGCGAATCAATCCGTGTGGTCACCGAGCCCCCAGAGAAGGAAGGCCAGCTTTCGTCCTTCCGCGCACTGATGGTCTCCACCGCATCGCGCGTGGGTGTCGGCAACATCGCCGGCGTCGGTACCGCAGTCGCTCTTGGTGGCGCAGGCTCCGTCTTCTGGATGTGGGTCATCGCAACACTCGGCGCCGCGTCAGCATTCATCGAATCCACACTTGCCCAGATCTACAAGAAGCGTGGCCACTCAGCTGACGATCACTCCATCGGCGGCCCCGCATACTACATCCAGATCGCGCTCAAGCAGCGTTGGCTTGCAGTAATCTTCGCAACCGCATTGATCCTCACCTACATGGGTGGCTTCAACCTGCTGGCCTCGTTCAACGTCGCTGACGCATTCACCTCGTACTCCTGGTACCACAAAGACTCGACCCCGTACATCATCGGCGCAATCCTTGCCATCGCGATGGCACTCTCAATCTTTGGGGGCACACGGCGCCTAACTTCGGTCACCGGCGTCTTGGTTCCGATCATGGCCCTCATTTACCTGACCGTTGCTGCGATCGTCATCATCTTCAACTACCAGAACATCCCCGCAATGCTCGCCGCAATCTTCGAAGGTGCCTTCGATTTTGAGGCAATCTTCGGCGGTTTCGCCGGCTCAGCAATGATGCTCGGCATTAAGCGTGGTCTTTACTCGAACGAAGCCGGTGTCGGCTCTGCTCCGAACGCGGCTGCCTCCGCATCTGTCTCACACCCCGTGAAGCAGGGCTTAGTCCAGATGCTTTCCGTCTTCATCGACACGATGATCATTTGTACTCTGACCGCGTTCCTGATCCTCTCCTCTGGCGTCCAGGGTGGCGACGAACTGAAGGGCGCTCCGCTGGTTACAGCTTCGATGCAGACCGTTCTCGGGGGCGTCGCTCTGCCGTTCACGACCATCGCGTTGTTGCTCTTCGCATTCACGACGATCATCGGCAACTTCTACTACGCCGAGGTCAACCTGCGCTTCCTCGCTGGTGGACGCGTTCCAATCTGGGGTCTGCAGGTTTTCCGTGGCATCGCAGTGATTCTTGTATTCTCGGGCGCCCTTCTGGACTTCTCAGTTGCATGGAACCTTGGCGACCTGCTGATGGGTCTGATGGCTCTGATCAACCTGCCGGTCATCATCATCTTGGGCAACAAGGCCATCAAGGCTGCGAACGACTACCAGGCGCAGCGCAAGGCTGGAAAGAACCCCGAATTCAAGGCGACTTCCATCGGTATCACCGAAGAACTCGACTACTGGAAGTGATAATCACGGTCAGCTAGTTCTGACCTCACATCCGTGAGTGTGGCCCTCGTTCAGAAATGAGCGAGGGCCACACTTTTACCTTTTTCAGATTTATTTCGAGAGGGCAACCGTATCGGCATTCATCGGGCAGGTACACGCTTTCCATTTCGCGAATCATCCCACCTGTCTGCTTTGACCAACTCAGGCATACGAGGCGACGAAATAAGACTCCCAGCTCGTAAAACAACACCTCAGACGACAAAACCTGCCACGCCGGACCTCGTACATCAGCGCACACGCGCAAGGCTCACAAACGCGCATAACCCAGTCACACCCCAAGGCTCTTGACCAACCTCAATCAGGGACAAACACACCTGGGCCGGACCTGCATTGCAGATCCGGCCCAGGCCTCGGCAATTATTCACCAACTGGCACAAGCACGAAAGGAACAAAGGCTTGCACCACGATGAGACTTACCGCTGAGTTGCTAGGTAGCTTTCACCTTCAAAAACCACCCAGAAACATCACTTGGCTACTTCGAGAAGAACTTCTTCAGCTTCCTTCGTCCACAGACCATCCACCAGCTTGGCAGCAACCTCAGGGTACTTGTCACCAAGTTCCGTCAGCGGCGTCAAACCAAGGTCATGCAGGGTCGGGAAGACCATGATCTTACCGCCCGACGTACGGTTGATCACCGCGTTGATGGCGTCGCCGAAGCCTGCCATACCGGTCACTGCGTACAGGGAGATCGACGTATCAATAATGCCAGCTTCGATCTTGCGCAGAACGGTACGCATGTCGGAAACATCAGAGCCCGACGTGCCCAGCATGAAGATCTTGCGCTCGATGATGCCCTGCAGATCGAAGTCACCAAAGGTACCCGCTGGAATACCAGCGAACGCATTGAGGATCGCACCATCTGCACATATATCGACAGCCTGAGAAACCAGCGCCGGCACCGGCACCAGACAGGTGATGTAGGTGTAGCCGTACTCAAGCGGAGTGGCGGAGGTGTTGATGATATCCAGCGGGACACCGTTCTTTTCGGCGGTCGGGCCAACAGTCTTCTTCAAACCTGCCAGGCGATCGTCAGAAAGGTCGGTGCCAACAACGGAGATGCCCTCAACACCGGAGGTGACCGCACGCATCGTGTGCATAACACCCATCGGGCCGGCGGCACCGATGAACGCGCATTTATCGTTCGGACGTAGGTCGCCGTTAGCGGGGATCCATGCGTAGCCTTCGCACGGGTCCATGCCGGTGGTGCCACAGAAGCGGATGAAGTCGTAGTGAACACGACCGATGTCAAGGCTGACCTTGCGGGAGATGGTTTCTCCGCCGAGGACAACACACATGACCGAACGGGTACCGAGCAGCAGGGATGCCTTTTCAATACCGTCCGCGTCTGCTCCGAAGAAGACGATGTCATCGAAGATCTGTCCTTCAAGACCATCAATACCGGCAACGTCAACGGTAACGATCTCTGCAGGCTTGTGGTCAGCGGTCAGCTCTTCGATGGAGCCTTCGCCGACGACCAGCAGGCGACCACCGTCTGCAACGTGGTTGCGCTCTGCCCACGCGTAGGAACCTTCAACGGTTGCCCACGGCTCGATCAGGCCAACAGCTGCTGCCGAAGGACCATCGGTCACGTGGATCAGAAACTCTTCACCTTCGGGGGAGACGACGCAACGCTCATCGACGACCGTGTATTCCTGAAGGGCCCCTTCGAAGTTGTAGCCGAATGCGCCATTGGACTTCGCAGTGCGCAGGTGCTTCCAGTCAGCCTGGACCAGCAGACGATCACCAACCTTGAAGTGGGTGACCTTCTCACCTACCTCGACGACGCGGACAACGGGCTCGTGACCCGGAACCGTCGGCTGGGAGCCGGGACGGTAGTTCGGGATCTCGGCAAGTGCTTCGGGGGTGATTCCCGCGATGACTTCGGACTTACGCGGGTGGTTGTCGAACTGGTGCAACAGCTTCGTGTCAGAGAAGCAGATGCCACATGCCTCAACCTTGAGCATCATCTGGTGAGGGCCGACCTTGTCGATGCCCTTCTCCTTGTTGACGACGAATTCTTCGGCGCCAACGATCTGGATCGCATACTGCGATTCGGGGTACTCAGTCATTGGATTCTCCTTGTTTTCCGGATCAAGCTTGCGCTCAGTTCATCATGACTTGGCCACCCGTAACCGGGACGGCCTGGCCGGTTTCGTATGCCTGCTCGACGATGTAGAAGATCGCGCGCAGAACGTCGATGCCTTGGGCACCACGACGCATCGGAACCTTTGCTTCGTAGAACTCCTTGACGTCCGTGACAGTCTTCGCGCCGGGGACCTTGCCCGAGTTCAGGTACTGAACGAACAGGCCACGGTCGGGGTCAGACCAGAGCGGGCCATCGTAGAAGTTACCGGGGCAGATTGCGTTGACCTTGACACCATGCTCGACCATCTCGAGGGCGAAGGACTGAACTAGGCCGATGCCACCGAACTTGGAGCCTGCGTATGCGGCGTTCTTGTTCGAGCCCACCAGACCAGACTTGGAGTTGATCTGAATGATGTCGGTCAGCCATGCACCGGACGTTGCATGCTGACGAGCAAGCAGACCACCGAGGTGCTTAGTAACCAAGAAGAATGCGACGTAGTTGATGTCGGTCGACAGGCGGAAAGCAGATGCGTCTTGTTCAAGGACAGATCCCGCACGAACGATGCCTGCGTTAGAGACGATCAGGTCGATACCACCGGTGACCTTTTCGATTTCCTCGGTCATCGCGGTCACGGATTCTTCATCCGCAACGTTGACGGTAATCGGGTACGTGGTGTCTTCGCCGAGTTCCTTGCACTTGGCAGCAGCGCCTTCGCCGTTCAGGTCAGCGATGTAGACGAAGCAACCCTGGCCGACGAGGCCTTTGGCGATCTCGGCACCGAAGCCCTGTGCGCCACCGGTAACCAGCGCGACACGACCGGAGATTTCACGGTCGTTGCGCGGGGTCGCGGTGATCTCGTAGGTTTCTTCGCCGACGGTGACGACGACGGGAAGTTCGGTTTCGGAAAGAGTCGAAGCGTCAACCGTTTCAAGGTTGGCATCGAGGGTCAGGGTCGCAGCCTTATCGGTTGGGCGAACGATGACCGGTCGAGCAAGCGCGCTCAGGAACAGGCCTCGAAGCAACGGTGCATGAGTCATGTTTAATCCTTCGGATAGTTCTCAGACGGTAGGAATATTTGCTGCGACTTCAGCCGGATCTGCGCCATCAGCAATAGCGCGTCCAAGCGGAGCGTAGGAAGCAATACGGACGGCAAGGTGCTCAGGAGTGAGTCGCTCGCTACCCAGGATGTTGTACTTCGGATCGAAGCTGGTCAGGGCCTCGTGCGCGACAAGTGCCCACGTGGCCTCGTTGAGATCTTCGAACTCGGGGCGACGCAGTTCGGGGCAGTTGAAGAGCTGGCGTGGCTGGTTAATGTCGACGCCGGAGATCTCGAGCATGCCGTGCTTGACTGCGAGTTCATGGATTCGCTTGAGCTGTTCCGGAGTGTTACGCGGAGGCATATAGGTAACAGCGCGCAGGCCCTTTTCTTCGAGAGCTTCGAAGAGCTCGTCAAGGAATTCATCTTCGAACTTTTCAGCCTTCTTGTCGCCGGTCGGCGAAGCGGAAACATCACCGAGGTAGGCGTAGGTGGCAATGGCACCGATGGAATCTGCGAACTGAACAACTTCCTTCGCAGTCGGCAACTCGTCAGTGGGCTGAATGTAGATGCGACCCAAGTATTCCGACTTCAGTACACCCAGAAGATCGTAGACGAGGTGCGGATTCTCAGCGTCACCGAGTGCGCCTTCGAGGGCTGGCGGAATGTTGACACCCATGCTCTTCAGGCCATCGACGAGGCTCTGACCGCGACCGAATCCCTTGATGAGAGCCGATGCCATCGCGGCGAGCAGGTGACGCTCTGTGATACCGCCACCGTTGGCGTACTGAGAGATGCCGACCATGTCAGTGAGAGGATCGAAAGGCTCCAGGCCAAGATCAACGAGGATCTTGTTCGCGGCCTCGGCCATCTTCAGGGTGCGCTCGAGACGAGCAGCGCGCTTGGGCGCCAACCACTCGGCAACCTTTTCGCGAGCAGGAGCCGGAACACCCTGAACCGTCATGTAGGCAATGCCTTCGGAGTCCGGATTGTTCAGCTTACGAGTAGCAAACGGACCGTCGGGATCAAAGAAAGCGCGGATTTCAAAGCCGGTGACTGAACCCATTCCCAGCAGACGACATGCGCCGGTCATTTCGGGCGCAGCAGCGATCGAATCATGATCGACGGAGCCAACAACACGCAGGCCTGCGCGACGAGCATTCAATGCTGCAGCAGTCGGCGTGTAGGGGCTGAAGGAGTAGCACGTATGAATGTGGTTGTTCGATTCAGGAACCCACGCGGGGAACTCTTCATCGTTCAGAACTGCGGCAAGAGCGGCGAGGCGGTCCTCCTGGCTCAGGCTAACGTCATTGGTGGCGTCCATCGGATCCTCGTATCGAAATGTAGAAAAGAAATTTAAAGCGTTAAATGCCTGATGGCACCGGTGGGCCGAGCCGAAGCCCGGCCCACCGGGTCAATCATCAGAGACCGAGACGGTTGCGACGAGCAATCTCGCCTTCAGTCTGGTTCGACGAGGGCACGTGACCCGGGAGCGGAACAATGCGCTCGTGGATTGCGTCGATGATCCACTCGACCTGCGGGAAGAAGTAGGACTCCAACTCGGGGCCGGGGGTGATGCCATTGCGCGAACCGACAACCGCGATCGGCGCGTCGAGAGCATCAAACGCGAGAGTCTGGACGTTCGCTGCAACGGTGTTGAGGAAGTTGCCACGCTCGACAGCATCGGAGGTGAGGAGCAGGCGACCTGTCTTCTTCACGGATTCGATAAGTTTGTCGTAGTTGAGCGGTGCGACGAAGCGAAGATCGATGACCTCGGCGCTCATGCCGTACTTCTCCTGAAGGACGTCAGCAGCCTCGAGTGCACGGTAAATTGTTGCGCCGTAGCCGGCGATCGTAATGTCGGTGCCTTCGCGACGGATTGCCGGTTCACCTTCGGGGGTCTCGTAGTAGCCTTCCGGAACGCCACCGGGCTCGAATTCTTCGCCCTTGTCGTACAAGAGCTGGGATTCGAAGAAGACAACCGGGTCGGTGCCACGAAGAGCAAGGTTGAGCATGCCCTTTGCATCGGTCGGCGTGGTCGGGAAGTAGACCTTGAGACCCGGGATGTGGGCGGTCAGTGCCGACCAATCCTGCGAGTGCTGTGCACCGTACTTGTTACCAACGGAAACACGCAGGACGAGAGGCATCTTCAGCAGGCCAGCGGACATGGACTGCCACTTTGCCATCTGGTTGAAGACCTCGTCACCGGAACGGCCGAGGAAGTCACAGTACATGAGTTCGACAACTGCACGGCCACCAGCCATTGCGTAGCCAACGCCTGCGCCGACGATTGATGCTTCAGCGATCGGCGAGTTGAACAGGCGACGGTACGGAAGTGCTTCGGTCAGACCACGGTAGACAGCGAATGCGCCACCCCAGTCACGGTTTTCTTCGCCCCATGCGGCCATCGTCGGATCTTCCTTGAAACGATGGAGCATAGCTTCGAAGAGACCGTCACGGAACTGGTACATCTTCATCTTGGAAACGGGCTTGCCGTTCTCATCCTTAGCGGTGCGGATCTTCTTGGCGATAGCCTTGACGCGCGGGTTGTCCTCGAGATCAATCTCCGCTTCGCCCTCTTCCATCTTCTCGGTCGGCGTGTTCGAGAACATAACCGTGTCGATGTAGCCGTCGGCAACGCGCGGGCAGTTGTCTTCGTCGATGGCAAGCTTGAGGACCTTGACGAGCTTCTCGGTGAGGCCAGCAGTGTAGTCCTCAATATCGGACTGCGTGGTTAGACCGTTGGAGATCAACAAATCCGAGTAGGTTGTGATGCAGTCGACGTTCTCCCAGAGCTCGACCTCGTCCTTGGTGCGGTACGAGGATGCGTCCGACGGGGAGTGACCGGAGAATCGGTACGTGATTGTATCCATGAGGACCGGGCCACGTCCCTCTTCGAGGATCTTCTTCTTGCGGGAGACGGCGTCGGCAACAGCCAGCGGGTTAATGCCGTCGACGCGCTCTGCGTGCATAGCCTCGGGGTTGAGGGCTGCACCGACACGGGCGAGGATGTCGTAGCCCATGGTCTCACCGAAGGTCTGACCACCCATGCCGTAGAAGTTGTTGAAGAAGTTGAACAGAATCGGCGGGTTGCCACCGTCCTCTTCACGCCACAGCGTGCGGAACTGATCCATGGAAGCGAAGTTCATTGCTTCCCAGACCGGACCGCATGCAAGGGCTGCGTCGCCGACGTTGGAGACAACGATGCCGGGCTTGCGGTTGATGCGCTTAAAGAGTGCTGCACCGTTTGCGACCGGAGCAGAGCCACCAACGATTGCGTTGTTCGGGTAGGAGCCGAACGGCAGGAAGAAGGTGTGCATCGAGCCACCGAGGCCGCGGTTGAAGCCGGCCTTGCGGGCGAAGATTTCCGCGAGGGCACCGAAGAGGATGAAGTTCTCGGTGAGGTCCTTCGTGTCCTTGTAGTCGATCTTCTCTGCAAACGAGAGGGTCTCGCCGTCAAGGAAGGTCTTCATGATGTTTTCAAGCTCACCGTTTTCAATCTGGCGCATTGCCGAGTAGCACTTGGCAAGAATTTCGCCGTGCGAACGGTGCGAACCGAAAACCTGATCATTCGGGCTCAGGACTGATGCCTGGCCGACGTATGCCGATTCCTGGCCGATACCAAGGTGAGCCGGACCCCTGTGGTTGTAGGCAATGCCCCGCCACTCGCCGGTCTTCTTGATGGAGTCAAGCATGGATTCGAACGTACGGACCACGATCATGTCGTGGAGCATGTTCACCATGCCGTCCTTGCCGTAACGATCAAGTTCGGTATCGAGATCGAACTTGTACTGGTTCACCGGGATGTCCGGGAACTGGATATGACCTGCCGCGCGGACCTGCGACGGGTCGATGATCAGAGACTTCGTCATTGTGTCTTACTTCTTTCTTCGTCTTTGGAGGTTCAGAGCTTGACGGCCCAGGCAGCCTCGCGAATAACTTCGGAGACAGTCGGGTGGGGGAAGACAACCTGACGGAGGTCTTCGACGGTCAGTTCCATTTCGAGGACGGCCTGTGCGCCCCAGATCATTTCTGCTGCGTATGCGCCGAGCACGTGGATGCCAAGGATCTGGTGGGTCTTCGGGTCAACGAGGATCTTGGCTTCGCCGGGAGCCTTGAAGCCGTTCTCGGCGATGAAGCGACCGGACATCTGAGCGGGGACCTTTGCGACCAGAACGTCGCGGCCTTCGCGCTTTGCAGCAGATTCGGTGAGGCCAACGCCTGCAGCCTCGGGAATGGAGAAGACTGCCCACGGAACGGTGTTCCAGCGCATAACCTCGCCAACCTTGCACGCATCGGGGTTGATGATGTTCGCGGAAGCAATTTCTGCCATGCGGTATGCGGCGTGTGCCAGGAGCGAACGGCCGGTGACGTCACCAATTGCCCACACGTTCGGCAGGTTGGTGCGCATGCAGTCGTCGACGACGATGCCACGGTTGATTTCAAGGCCTGCTTCTTCGGCGCCCCAACCTGCGGTTGCCGAGCGACGACCAACAGCCATGAGCACGACGTCAGCTTCGAGGACCTTCTTTTCGTCACCCTTCGAGTAGTGGACCGTTGCGCCGTCGAGGGACTCAACGCGGCAACCGAGTTCGAAGGTGATGTCCTTCATCGCTGCACGCATCTTGGCAGCCATGTCATCATCCATGAACGGCAGGATTTCCGGGGTCATTTCGATAATCGTGACCTCCGAGCCGAGGGTCGAGTACAGCGAAGCAAACTCGACGCCGATAACGCCACCACCGATAACGGCGAGACGCTTGGGGACCTCAGGCAGAGAGAGGATACCGGTCGAATCGACCAAGTGCGGGTTGTCCTTGACACCCGGCAACGGCGGAACAGCGGGAACCGAACCGGTTGCGATGATGACGTGCTCGGAAGTGTAGGTGACACCGTCAGCGGTGACCTTGCCGGGACCGTCGAAGTGACCGCGTGCGGACACAACGGTGACGCCTGCTCGCTTTTCGGTTGCTGCGACACCGGAAACGAGGCCCTTAACGACCTTTTCCTTCCAGTCCTGCAGGCGACCCCAGTCGAGGGTCACGCCGGTTGCGTCAACACCGAACTGGCCAGCTTCCTTGGCGTGCAGGTAGTTCTTTGCACCAGCAAGGAGGGTCTTGGTCGGGATGCAACCAACGTTAAGGCAGGTGCCACCAAGGTACTGCTCTTCAATGAGAAGAACCTTTTTGCCGGCGTGCCCCAGACGCTCGGCAGCAAGGTAGCCACCAGGGCCTGCGCCGAGAACAATTACGTCGTAGTGAGTTTCAGTCATTATGTGTACTCCTAATTACTCAGGCCAGGACAGTGACGTCGATGTTTTCGATAGCGGCAACGAGGTCCTTCAGGAAGCGTGCGCCGTCGGCGCCATCAATGACCTGGTGGTCGATCGTGAGCGACAGGTTGATACGTTGCTCAACACCGATCTCGCCGTCAGCCTTGACAACCGGACGCGGCGTGATGGTGCCAACGCCGAGGATTGCGGTCTGCGGGCGGTTAATGACCGGGGTGAAGGTTTCGATGCCGAAGGAACCGATGTTGGACACCGTGAAAGTGCCACCACCAAGAAGGTCGGGGCTGATCGTTCCGGCGATGGCGTCAGCTGCGAGGCTCTTTGCCTGAGCAGAGAACTGCTTGAGTGACAGGGCCTGAGCGGAGCGGATCACGGGAACCAAAAGACCGCGCGGAGTATCGGCTGCGAAGCCGAGGTGAACCTGCTCGAACTTGGTCAGGGTGCCATCTTCGAGGTGAGCGTTGAAAACCGGGTACTTCGGGAGCGTGCGGGACACTGCGAAGCAGACGAGGTCGTTCAGGGTGATCTTGTTGAGGCCCAGAGCTTCGTCCGAGTTCTTGACCTTCTTGCGCATCGCAAGAATGCCGGCTGCGTTGGCCGTCGTGTTGAGGGTCAGCTGTGCCGACTCCTGCAGGGATGCCATCATGCGCGAAGCAACAACCTTGCGGACGCCCTTGAGCTTCTCGGAGGTGGAAGCACCCGGGAACTCTGCAGCAGGAATTGCAACTGCAGTCGCCGCGACGGGAGCCGGAGCAGTCGGGTTCGCCAGATCAGCAGTCGTCACACGACCACCAATACCTGTGCCTTCGCCAGTAGCCGCACCTCCTTGTGCCTGCGCTGCTGAAGTATATGCGGGGCCTGCTGCAATAGCGGCCTGAACATCACGTTCGATCACGCGACCGTGAGGACCGGAACCCTCAGCAATCGTAGCGGTGTCGATACCCTTAGAACCGGCAAGGACGCGAGCGCGCGGGGAAACTGCCCCGGTCGCAGCGGTCGTAGCAAAGGACGGCGCGGGAGTTGCTTCTTTAGCCGGAGCGCTTTCCGGCGCTGCTTCAGCAGCGTCGGCCTCGTCTGCCGAATCGTCAGCGGGAACAAGAGCGGAAATATCTTCGCCGGGCTCGCCGACGATGATGAGCGGATCCTTAACCGGAACCTCGTCGCCCTCTTCCCACAGGATCTTCAGGACGGTACCGGCGTCAGTGCTCGGCACCTCCATTGTGGATTTGTCGGTCTCAATCGAGCAGAGAGTCTGGTCGACAGCGACGGTATCGCCAACCGAAACCTGCCATTCGACGATAATGCACGACTCCACAGAGTTGCCCAGCTGGGGCATCACCACGATGGTGGCCATGTGTTTCCTCCTAGACGATGCGTAGCTGCGTACGCTCGGTCAATTCCTTGATGGATTCTTCAGGAAGGTCGCCATCGGTAATGATGCCGGTGACGTCCTCAATTCCCATGAAGCTAACAAAGCCCGCTCGCCCAAACTTCGAAGAGTCTGAAAGCAACCAGGTTTCCTCCGTGCGCCCTCGCATGAGGCTGCCAACATGCCCACCTTCAGCGAGCTGGGTTGTCAGGCCTCGTTCGACACTGAATCCGTCAGTGCCAAGAAATACCAGGCGCGCGTTGAAGTCATTAATGGAACGCTCTGTAACAGGGCCGACCAAAGATTCGGTTTCAGCATGGAAGCTACCGCCGGTCAGCGTGACCCGAATATGCGGGTTCGGACGAGCATTCTGGAAAACAAGAAGAGAATTAGTAACGACCTGAACGCCACGGCGTCCGGTCAGGTGCTTGACGACAAGAGCGCAAGTCGTGCCAGCTTCGATCATGATGCGATCATCGTCGCGCACCATTTCGGCGGCCGCGCGGGCAATGCGCTCTTTGTCTTCGATTCGGTCAGACTGACGCAGTCGAATATTGCGGTAGGCAGTCGGACGAGCACCACCGTGGGTGCGAACAAGATGGCCCTCATCTTCGAGGTCCTTCAAAGTGGTTCTAATCGTGACAGGTGAAACGTCGAGTTCTTCAGCCAGGACATTAACACTCACCTCGCCTTCAGCGGCAAGGCGATCAAGGATGTAACTGGTCCGTTGTGCGCGACCCACACCCATCACCTCTTCGTGAACATCGATTAGATTGTCACTTTCGTTTCGGTTTTTACAGTCTAGCAACTAAAACGAAAACCGACAAGACCTGCATCACAGGAAATAATAGCGACAATTCACTGAAAATCTCACGAAAATATACGCAATTTTCGCTGACAAATCGCCAAATAACGAACTGCACTGTCGCTCAAACATTCAACGCGCTTGAACAACAGTGCAGTTTCGTATGAAAGTCCTACGAAAGACTCATTCTCCGGGCTGACGAACGCCTACAGTCAGCAAAAGATTGCCGTACAGGCGCTGTTCGCCAGTCGCCACAATGATGCCCACATCTTCGCTACGCGCTGCATCGTAGAAGTCGAAACGCGACAGCTCACCGAACTCGGTATCGGGCAACTGGGCCTTGAACTCATCATGGATCGGGATCTCAACGGCCGGCTGATCGGGAGCCGGAACCATGATCTCTGCCTTCTCGATCGGGCAGACCTGCTTCAGAACTTCCAGAATCTGAAGAACGTCCAGCATGCCAGGAGCGAAGTTCAGCGAGATAAGCTCGCAACGCTCAGACACACCGGTGGTGTGCGGGTAGTTCGCATCAGCAAGCAGAATCTTCGAACCGTGGCCAGCCGCGGCCAGTGCACGCAGGAACTGCGGGTGCGTCATTGCTCCATAGATCATGAAGATCTGTCCTTTCTATTCAATCGAGCTGGATCGGATGATCAGCTCAGGATCAATCGTCACATCCTCGCTCTTACCGCCGTGCATCATCGAACACACGATGCGAACAGCAGCACGACCAAGGCGGTCAAAAGGCTGACGAACAGTCGTCAGCGGAGGGGCATAGCAATCAGCGCCATCAATATCATCAAATCCAACGACCTTAACGTCTGTCGGAATCTTCGCTCCCCGTTCGTGAATCAATCGCATGGCACCAAGCGCCAGCTGATCATTCGCCGTTTGAATTCCCTGGGGAAGCTCTGCCAGCGAACGTAGAGCGTCATATCCATCTTGCGAGTTCCACGAATGTGACTCGATCACTTTGCCTTCGACTCCGTGTTCTTCGCACGAGAGTTTAAAGCCCTGCAAGCGCATGGAAGCATCAGACCAACCCGACGGACCCGCAACATGAACGATGTCGGTAATCCCCTGCTTCAGCAGATGCTCGGTCGCCAGCTTTGCGCCTCGAACATTATTAATGGACGCTGTCGAAATTCCATCCAAATCGTGTTCGCTAGTCAGCACCAAAACCGTCGGAACCCGCTTGCCAATCTGAATGGCAAGGTCAACGCTCGGGTCCTGTCCAGCAAGGATCACAACCCCATCAACATCGAATGGCGCCACTTCGTTGCGCAGTTCGCCATTTGGCAAATATGCGTTTGAAACCGACATGTGATAGCCGGCTTCAGAACCTGCATTCAAAACCGAAAGCAAAACCCTCGCATGCCCGTGAAACATCGGGGCAGCCAGCAAAACGTGCAGAACACCCGTCCGATTCGATGCAAGCGCACGCGCCGCGTAATTCGGTCGATACCCAACTTCAGTAAGGATCTCGGAAATTCGCGCACGCGTCGCATCCGCAACCTCAGGATCACCGCGAACAACGCGTGAAACGGTGTTCGATGAGACGCCCGCTAAACGCGCAACGTCTGCTAGCGAAACCTTCTTACCTGTTGGACGGCGTGTGGACATGGGTCTTTGCCGTTGCCGCAATCATCGCGGGGCGATCCGCGGGATCAAGGTGTCCAAGAACTTCGAGTTGGGCAAGAAGCGAACCGAGAGTTGAAGCTTCGATCGGGCCAGCAACAACACGAACCTGCGCCGCTTCTGCCGTGAGATCGCACAGCAGGTGGTTGCGGGCGCCACCACCCACAAGGTTCAGCTGATCGGGTCGCTCTCCTGAAATCTGAGTCAGCTCATCAATCGCGCGCGCATAACGACGAGCGAAGGATTCAATAATCAGGCGAACGTATTCGGGCATCGAGGTCGGATGCGGAGCACACTGTTCATCGAGGGCAACATCAATCTTCTGTTGCATCTCACCAGGCTCAGCAAAACGCGGGTCATCCGGGTTGAAGAACACGGTGCACGGCGCACATTCACGGGCCTGCGCGACAAGCTCATCCGTATCAGTCAGAGTTCCTTCACGCTCCCACTGACGCTGGATTTCCTGAAGAATCCACATACCCGTGATGTTGAAGAGCGGGCGAACTCCCCCATCAGTGCGAGATTCATTCGTCAAACCAAGTTCGTATGCAGCATCCGAGATCAGCGGGTGATCCTCAAGAGCGCCAAGAACTGACCAAGAACCACACGAGAGGAAGTACGCGCGGACGCCTTCATCAATGGGTAGACCGTGAACTGCACATGCGGAGTCGTGTGCACCACCGCGGACGACGGTCAGTTGCTCGAGGGCTTCGACGGTACACTGTCCAACGGCAGTGAGGTCGTCATTCAATTCACCAACCCACGAGCGATCCAAGCCGAGGCGTTCGAACATGGCGTCGTTGAATCGTGGTGAGCCCGGTTCACATAGACCCGAGGTAGAGGCGATGGTGCGCGACCAGCCCTTCACACCGGAAAGCTTCCAGGCGAAGTAGTCAGGAAGGAAAAGAATCGAGTCGGTCTTGGCAGCAAGTTCTGGATCTTCCAACGTAAAAGCCAGAAGCTGGTTTGCTGTGTTGATCGTTGCCGGGGCGATACCTGACATTTCAAAGAATGTGCGATCATCAACGCGCGAGCGGAATTCTTCGTGTGTACGCTCGGTGCGCTCGTCGCGGTAGGCACGAACCTTGCCAACTCGCTCGTTATTTGCATCGAGGGGAACGAAGTCAACACCCCACGTATCCACGGAAACAGACACCGAGTCCGGGAATTGTTCCACTGCCTTTTTCAAACCGATAACGGTCTGTTCCCACATCGTGTCAACGTCCCAAGTCAGCGAACCTGTTTCGTCACGGATTGCCTGATGCTTGAAGCGGTGAACGTCAGTGATCTCAAGACGGTCATCAACAATAGTTCCAGCTAGAACTCGACCCGAAGCGGAACCGAGGTCAACAGCAAGTGCGGTGGTCATTAAACGGGTCCTTCCTGGTACGGCAGGCGGGATGCTCACTTCGCGTCGATGCGAAGTGGCGAGTTTGAGTGTTTTATAGCTTTATGGTCAGCGTCATCATTGAACGCTTGGGTGGCTCTCAACATTGAGAGTCGGTGCGGTGGGTGAGCCCTAATGGGCTCACCCACCGCTTTGACTTTCGTCAGCTAACTACGACTAAGCAATCAGCGGTACATCGGACCGAAGGTCTCGCATGCACGGTAGTCCGCGCCTTCGAGATCAGCGGTGCCAAACAGCGACCATGCCTTCGGGCGGAAGATCTTTTCTTCCGGAACGTTGTGCATGTTGACCGGGATACGGAGCATCGAGGCAAGCGTGATGAACAGGGCACCGTTGTGACCGTAGGAAATCGCGCCGTGGTTTGCGCCCCAGTTGTTCATGACATCGTAGGTCGTCTTGAAGGCACCTTCACCGGTGAGGTTCGGAACGAACCAGGTAGTCGGCCATTCGATATTCGTGCGCTCTTCGATGGTGTAAGCAACTTCGTCAGGAAGCTCGACGGTCCAGCCTTCGCAGATCTGCATGACCGGCTTGCCGGCAACCAGGTTAATGCGAATCATGGTGACAGGCATTTCACCTTCAGTGCGGAAGTGAGTCGAGAAACCACCACCGCGGAAGTAACCTGTCGATGCTGGGTGGAAGGTGGTTGCCTCAAGGGTTGCCTTCTGGTCTTCTTCGGTGACCTCCCAGAACGGCTTGATGACGGGTTTACCGTCACGGGTTGCCTTGCCAGCACCGTCAAGGGTGGTGGAACCGGAGTTGCGCAGATCAAGGAAGCCCTGTGCCGCGCGTCCTTCCGGCTTCCAGCCGGTGACGCGCTCGATGGACTCGGGGCTCCAGTAGGTGCGAACATCGGAGAAGATCTGCGGCGTATTGGTCAACAGGTAGCCAAACAGCATCGAAGCACCGTTGAGCGAATCGTTCTCGGTTGCAAGAACGTTGGGCTGACGCGGACCGGTCCAGTCGAAGTTCGTGTTCAGAATGGTTTCCATAACGTCACCATTCGGGAAGTGGTCGGTCCACTGGCGCTGTCCTTGGAAGCCTGCGGCGATAGCACCGTGGCCACCAGCTTCTTCTTCAAAGCCGAGCTCTGCAAGACGTGGGTTGCCGTTCATCAGGTCGCGACCGATCAAGGTCATCTTAGTGACGAACTTCCACCAGTCCTCATGCTTCTCCGGGAACTGCCAATCTTCGGGGTTCCAGTCCTTGCCCTGCTTGAAGTTCTCGCGAATCCAGGTGTAAGCCTTCTCGTACTCTTCCGGATCGTAGATGCCTTCTTCAATACGGCGCGTGAACTCGGACATGTCGATGTATTCGTTGCGCATTCCAAGGTAAGCACCGAAGAAGTCAGGGTTGACGACAGAACCAGCAATACCCATGGAAACCGAGCCCATGGACAGGTATGCCTTGCCACGCATCTGAGCAACTGCAAGACCAGCGGTAGCGTAGCTCAGAAGACGCTCACGAACGTCTTCCGGAATGGAATTGTCATCGCCATCCTGGACATCCTTGCCGTAGATGCCGAATGCGGGGATACCGATCTGTGCGTGGCCAGCAAGAGCTGCTGCCAGGTAGACAGCGCCGGGGCGCTCGGTGCCGTTGAAGCCCCAGATTGCGTGTGGCATGGTGGCATCCATGTCCGTGGTTTCAGTGCCGTAGCACCAGCAGGGGGTAACGGTCAGGGTCAGGCCGACATTGTTGACGCGGAACTTGTCAGCGCAAGCCATTGCTTCGTGGACACGACCAATGGTGGTGTCAGCAATGACGCACTCGACGGGGGTGCCGTCGGTGTAACGGAGGTTTTCGGAGAAGAGCTTGGCAACGGCCTCAGCCATGCCCATGGTCTGCTCTTCGAGGCTTTCGCGGACACCGCGACGGCGACCATCGATTGCCGGGCGGATACCGATGCGGGGGTGATCAGTCATTTGTTCCCTAATTTCTTGATCAAAACTTCATTGTTTAGTGGGGGGCGATTCACACCCCTCGGATCCTATGTGTGAGTTGGGGCGGGCCCGAGTGAATGAGCCCGCCCCAACTCAATCAACATCACTCGTAGAGGTTCGGAGCGATCTCGTCAGAGTCGATGTTGGATGCGTCGTACCAGTAGAAGCCGGAGTCAATCGTCTTCGGGAGTGCGATGCCGTTGATTGCCTGGATGGCTGCAGTGACGGTCTTGTAGCCCATGAGCTTCGGTGCCTGGGTGATGGCGCCGGCCTGCGAGCCGTCCTTGATTGCAGCGATCTGGGTCTTGCCGGAGTCGAAGCCGACAACGGTCAGGGTCTTGCCGGACTCGTTAGCACCCTGGATGGCGCCGGAAGCTGCTGCTTCGTTGGAGCCGTACATGCCGACGATGTCGTCGTTTGCCTGGATGATGGCCTTGGAGGTGTCAGCTGCCTTGCCGACCTCGCCTGCAATCTGCTCTTCAAGGAGCTTCAGGCCCTCAGGTGCGTTGGCCTTGAAGTATTCCTTGAAGCCATCGCAACGCTGCTTGCCGGTGGTGGAGGTTGCGTCGTGGCAGATCACGCCGACGGAGCCGGTCTTACCATCGAGCAGTTCGATCATGTGCTTTGCGGCCTCAGCTGCCGCTGCCTTGTTGTCAGTCGAGACCGTGGTCAGCGGGAGGTCGGAGTCAACACCGGAGTCGAATGCGACCAGCGGGATGCCTTTGGACTCGATCTGGGTGAGTAGCGGGGTTGCTGCGCCCGAGTCGAGAGCTGCAAGACCGATAGCTGCCGGGGAGGTGTCGAGTGCTGCCTGGAGCTGGTCGAGCTGCTGGGTCACCTTGGTCTCATCGTCGGGGCCGACGAATTGGATCTTGTAGTTGAACTCGGTGCCTGCCTGCTCGGCGCCTTCCTTCACAGCCTGCCAGAAGCGGTGCTGGAAGCCCTTGGAGACGAGGTAGATGGTCTTGGTGCCATCGCCAGCAGGAACGTCCTTAGACTGCTCAGTGACCTCTTCCTTTGATGCAGAATCGGAACCCGATGCTGCTGCGTCGGAACCCGACTTGGAGGTGTTCGAGGTGGAGCAAGCTGCCAGGCCGAAGGCCATGGTTCCGGCTGCTGCAACTGCAACGATACGGCCGATGGGGCGCATGTGTTTTTCCTTTCGTGGGGGCCAAGAAGACGTTTGCCTTCTTGAGGGTGTGAATCAAACGTCTATGTAAGATTCACGGATTCAATTGGTTTTATCAGGCTGCGTTCTCGCGAGCGCGGCGGATGTTGTCAATGAAGACTGCGAGGAGAACAACGATACCGGTAACGACCAGCTGCCATTCGGAAGCAACACCCATCATCGTCAGGCCCTTCTTCAGGGTTTCCATGATGAGTGCACCAACGAATGCACCTGGGATCGATGCACGGCCACCGGAGAGTGACGTGCCACCGATAACGGTTGCTGCGATGACGTTTAGTTCGAAGCCGACGCCTTCAGCGGGCTGGACGAAGCCGAAACGTGCCGAGTAGAGGATTGCGCCGATTGCCATGAAGACACCAGCGGTGATGTAGATGATGACCTTCCAGAGGCGGACGTTCACACCGGAGAGGCGGGTTGCTTCTTCGTTCGATCCAATGGCCAGCGCGTAACGACCAAGGAGGGTCTTGTTCAGCAGGAACGCTGCAAGAATCGTCAAGAGGATGAAGATGATTGCTGCGTTCGAGATGCCCGGGATGATCGAACCGGTGGACAGCGCGATGTAGCCAGGGTTTGCGATCGAGATCGTGGACTTATCGGAGATGATCAGTGCCAGACCACGGGCCACCATCATCATTGCCAGTGTTGCAATGAACGGCGGAAGACCAAGAATCGAGATGTTCAGGCCGTTGATCAGACCAACGAAAGCACCGAACAGGAGAACAAGGATAAGACCGACCCCCAGGGGCAGGTTCATCCAGTCAGCCGACAGGAAGACACCGGCCATAACGGCGACGAGGGTCATGCCCGTACCGACCGAGAGGTCGATGCCGGATGTTGCGATAACGAACGTTGCGCCGAGAGCCATGACGCCGGTGTAGGCGGCCTGCAGAAGAATATCGGTAAAGATCTTCGGCTGCGCAAAGTTCGGGGCTGCGAACATGAAGTATGCGTAGATGATGACCAGTGCGATGATCACCATGACTAGCTGCATGTTCGACTTGAAGAAGGCGGCCACCGGGCTGGTGGACTTTTCCGCCTTAGTAGCTGCGGTGCTCACGCGACTGCTCCATTCGCTTCTTCCTGACCAACGGTGGCCAGTTCCATGATGTTTTCCTGGGTGGCGACCTCGTTGTCGAGTGTGCCAATGATGCGGCCGTGGGCCATAACTGCGATGCGGTTTGCCAGGCGCAGAACCTCAGGCAGTTCGGAGGAGATCACGATGATCGCCTTGCCCTGCTTGGCAAGAGCCTCCAGAAGTGTGTAGATTTCATCCTTCGCGCCAACGTCGATGCCTCGGGTCGGTTCGTCGAAGATCAGCACGTCGGAGTCGCGAACAAGCCACTTGGCAATAACGACCTTCTGCTGGTTACCACCAGAGAGGGAACGAACTTCAGCGTGAATCGAAGGGGTACGAGTACGGAGCTTCGCGACGTATTCCTGAGCTACTGCGTCGATCTTCTTGGAGTTGATGACGCCGGCACTGGTGAATTCGCTCATCGTAGCCATTGCAGTGTTGTCTGCGATGGTCTTGTCGAGGAGAAGACCGAACTGCTTACGGTCTTCGGAGAGGTAGCCGATGCCAACCTTGACGCCGTCAGCTGCGTTGCGGATCGAGACCTTCTTACCGTTGATGTAGACATCGCCGGAAGTGTGGGGGTCGGCACCGGAGAGAGCGCGAGCAACTTCGGTACGACCTGCGCCAACGAGACCTGCGAAGCCGAAGATTTCACCCTTCTTAACCTCGAAGGACACGTCGTGAACGGCCTTCTTCGTGGACAGGTGCTCAACCTTCAGAACCGCTTCGTCAGACAGAGGCTTAGTGGTGGGGCGAGCATCAGCCGGAACCTCGCGACCAACCATGAGGCGAATAACCTCGGAGAGTTCGGTGGTCTTGGTATCGACGGTGCCGACGTACTCGCCGTCGCGCAGGACCGAGATGCGGTCAGTGAGCTCCTTGAGCTCAGGCATACGGTGCGTGATGAAGATCAGGCCGGTTTCCGGAGTAATGAAGTTACGAACGAGGTCGAACAGGGATTCGGTCTCAGTCGTGGTCAAAGGAGCTGTGGGCTCGTCCATGACCAGGATCTTCGTTGACTCGTAGGAAAGTGCACGGGCAATTTCAAGCATCTGCAAACGGGCAACCGTGAGGTCACGGCAGGTGTCCGCCGGGTTCAGGTCCATGTTCAGGCGCTCGAACAGTTCCTTGGCATCCTTGTTGAGCTTGCGGTCGTTGATGACCGAGCCTTTGTGGGAGCCAGCGCGACCGATGTACAGGTTCTGCGCAACCGTGAGGTCTGGAATAATGTTGAGCTCTTGGTGAATGATGCTCAAACCCAGATCACGAGCATGGTTGGCGTTCTTGACATCAACCTTCTGACCCTGTAGCCAAATCTCACCGCCCGGATCTGCCTTATGGATACCAGTGAGAACCTTCATCAGCGTCGACTTACCGGCGCCGTTCTCACCGCAGAGACCCAAGATCTCGCCAGCGTTCAGGTCAAGGTCCACGTTGGACAATGCCTTGACGCCAGGGAATGTCTTTGAGATCCCCTTTAACTCAAGTAACTTTGTCACTTCTCACCCCTTGGGTACCGATCACTACTGCGTGGCCGGAGTTTGTTACCTGAAACTCGTTAGCGCTACCGAAACAAGCTACAGGAATCGCCCTCATTGGCGTGTGATAAGCCTACGACATCTTAGAGCGCCTTTGAAATCAGAAATGACGCTCTGTTACTAAATCGTTACCGCTAACGAAAGGGACTCGCGAAATATCAACAAAAGCACCCCGAGGGCTTTCGCGCACTGACCTAACGACCATTTCAGTTGGGCATATTTGCATCTCTGACCTACGAAAATCTGTCAACAAACAGCAGATTCGAGTTGGGACGATTCACTACACAAGAACGCAAGGGAGCTAGTTGCGTCCCCCCTCCGCTAGTAAACGACGAGGCCGGGCACTTCAAATAGCGACTCCCCCGCATTGCCCGAAGGAACGAGGTATAAACACAAAAACTTGGGGTTAATAGCCAAAATGTGTGTACAGAATCGCTGTTTTTGCTGGTTTGACTAGGGGTTTTAGGGGTTTGCACATGCTTTGAGAGCATGTGGTGTGAAGGGTGTTTGTAATCAACCTGTTTGTGGGGTATGTGGCTGGAAGCTAGTTAAGAATGGTTCCACTAGCGCAGGTAGGACTCGTT
>NZ_JASOER010000025.1:0-21993 GCF_030212665.1 Pauljensenia sp. UMB9872
CCCCCCCCCCCCCCCCCCCCCCCCCCGGTGCGTTACATCAGGAACTTAGCGCTTTAGAAAGCGCGTTTTAGAGCACGTGTGCTTCAGCGGGGAAGTCCTGTGGACGATCGGTGAAGATACCGGTGACGCCCCATGATGCGAGCTCCAGTGCTTGATCCACATCGTTGACTGTCCAGACGTTGACGTCGAAGCCCGCGTCGCGCATTTCCTTGACCTCTTCAGGGGTGAGGCCCTTGACATCGGGGTGAATTGCGGTGCATCCCAGCAGCTCAGCTCCCTGTTGCCAGGTGGGGTCGGGTTGGTTTTCGCGGTCGAACAGCCAACCGAGATTAATGTTCGGTCGCATAGCGTGGAAGCGTGCGAGAGCCTCGTGGTCGAAGGAAGAAACGATGAAGCGGTCGGTGTTTGCGACCGAATCAACTGCGACAGCGAGGTTCTCGATCAGCTTTTCGCGAAGTTCGGTGCCACCAGAGCAGGGCTTGATCTCGAGGTTCATGCCCATGTTTGTCGAATTGGCGAATGAGATGACGTCAGCTACTTCTGGGATTCGTTCGAACCGGTAGGTGTCGGAGAACCACTTTCCGGCGTCAAGCTTGCGAATGTCGGAGAAGCTGAGGTTGTAGTAGCCACCCTTGCCGGTCGTTGTGCGTTGAAGCTTATCGTCGTGGATGACGATCAAAGATCCGTCGCCGATGATGTCGACGTCGAATTCGAACCAGCGGGCACCGACCTCCGCTGCTTTCGCGAAGGAGGCGATCGTGTTTTCAGGCGCCAATGATGAGGCTCCGCGGTGCGCGAAAATCCTGGGGAATGCCATGCGTGTTCCTTTTTGGGTGTTCTATTTCAGTTGTCTGCCTGCAACGTTAGTCGCTTGGAGGCTAGGTCGCTTGTTCTTACCAGAGGTCAGGGTTTGATGAGGCGGTGGTTTCTTCTTCTGCCTGGTTGATGAAGCGTTCTTCGTCGCGTTTGGCGGCAAGAATCTTTTCAACGTACGAGTCGATCGCTTCTTCGAGAGGAACGTCATGGCCGGCTTGTTCGCCTAGGTACCAGCGGTGTTCAAGGAACTCATGGTAGATCTGAGCCGGTTCGAGCTTGGTTTTCAACTCGGCTGGAACTGCTCGCATGACGGGTTCAAAAGCTTTGTTCAACCACTGGTGTGCGGCCAATTCGAGTGGCATGTTCGGGGTGCCCGAGGTGGCTTGGTAGGTGGCGATGTCGTTCAACAAGCGTTGTGCTTGGTGCTCGCCAACATCCATGCCGGTGAGACGCATGAGCTTGCGATGATGATGTCCGGCGTCGACGACCTTCGGCTGGATCATCAGTTCGGTTGATCCGGCAACCGATGTCATCTTCAATTCAGCAACGTCGAACCCCAGGTCATTGAGGCGTTCGATTCGCTGAGCAACCTTCCACTTCTGGGAAGAATCAATGAGTTCTGTTCCGGTCAGCTCATTCCATAATTCTTCGTAGCGGCTTCGAATACGGTCGCCAACTTCAATGGGATCTGCGTCTTCGGGGAAGTACTCTCCAGCCTGAAGATCCATGAGTTCGCCAATGATGTTGGTCCGTGCCAAATCAACGTCGTACTCGCGTTGGCCAGAGGTGAGTTTCGGGTGGAGCTCGCCGGTTTCTGCGTCCACCAGGTAGGCACTGAATGCTCCGGCGTCTCGACGGAACAAAGTATTCGACAGCGAAACGTCGCCCCAGTAGAAACCAAGAAGGTGTAGGCGAACAAGCAGTACCGCTAGGGCATCAATCAAACGTGTTGCCGTATCAGCGCTCATGTATTGGCTGAATAGAGCACGGTAGGGCAGGGAGAACTGCAGGTGTTCGGTGACCAGGACGGCATTGAGTTCCTCACCGTCAAGATTGCGCCTACCGGTGATTACTGCGGTAGGGAGCACGGAAGGGGCACCAAGACGTGAGAGGTCACGAAGCATCTCGTACTCGTGATGTGCGACGGTCGGGCCGATTTCCTTTACGGCGATCACACGGTCAGAGAGGTTCACGAATCGCACGATGTGGCGAGAAATGCCACGGGGGAGAGCTGCGAGGATCTCGTCGGGCCATTCTTCTAGCGGAGTTTCCCAAGGAAGATCAAGAAGCGTGGGATCAACGGTCGCGGCCATGATCTCTAGTGATTCGGGCATAGTCCTATTCTCTCATTGCTGAAAGGGACGCAATTATTGAGGAGAATGCGCCAATGAAAGCGCCAGCCCACCAAAAGTGGGGCACTGGTCAGGCATCGGGGAATATGAGTTGGCCCCGTTCTCGTTGCTATCAAGGAGAACGGGGCCAACTGTGGATGAATCACTCAGGCAGACGCATACCGGTTGCAGCAGAGAAGTTGTGCTGCTGGCCGGGGCGGATGCGAGCGTGGATCACGCCACCGCGAGCCGGAGCGGTGCGCGGAGGAACGCGAACGATGATCTGCTTCACTGAGCCTTCATCGGTGGATCCGAGGCCCTCGGTGGAGCCTGCAAGATGACCGTAAACGTAGGCATCCGAGCCGAGTTCCTCAACGAATTCAACTTCGATCGGAATCGTGTTTTCTTCGTTTTCGGAAACAACTTCGAGGCCTTCAGGGCGGAAGCCGATGGTGATCTTGCCACCGTCTGCCGGGGTGAGGGCGTCGAGGGTTGCCTGCGAGAGCGGAACGCGTGCCGGGCCGAGGATAGCGTTGGCGCCGTCGACGGTGAACGAGCCGAGGTTCATCGCCGGGGAGCCAATGAAGCCTGCGACGAAGTCGTTTGCCGGGCGCTCGTACATTTCCTGCGGGGTGCCGACCTGCTGGAGTAGACCGTTGTTGAGGACGGCGATGCGATCGCCCATGGTCAGAGCTTCGGTCTGGTCGTGGGTGACGTACACGGTGGTGACGCCGAGCTCACGCTGCAGGGAAGCGATCTGGGTACGGGTCTGAACGCGGAGCTTCGCGTCGAGGTTCGACAGCGGTTCGTCCATGAGGAAGACCTGAGGCTTACGAACGATTGCGCGACCCATGGCGACGCGCTGACGCTGACCACCGGAGAGTGCCTTCGGCTTGCGCTCGAGGTAGGGCTCAAGGTCGAGGATGCGTGCGGCTTCATCAACGCGCTTGTTGATTTCGTCCTTCGGGGTGCCGGCGATCTTGAGGGCGAAGCCCATGTTTTCGCGGACGGTCATGTGCGGGTAGAGCGCGTAGTTCTGGAAGACCATTGCGATGTCGCGGTTCTTCGGCGCAACGTTGGTGACGTCCTTATCGCCGATCAGGATGCGACCGCTGTTGACTTCTTCGAGGCCGGCGAGCATACGCAGAGAGGTGGACTTACCACAGCCGGACGGGCCGACGAGGACTAGGAATTCGCCATCCTGGATTTCGAGGTCGAGCTGGTCGACCGAGGGCTTGTCGTTACCCGGGTAGATACGGGTTGCCTTGTCAAAGGTGACAGTTGCCATTATTCAATTTCCTTCCCACCGGCAGGTACGTGCCGGACGATCCAAGTGGGTCAATGTTCACCAGCGTCATCACTGGCGGGTTCCTTGTGCGAGCAACCTTTTCCAACCTAGCACACGACTTGGTTTTACAACAGGTTTCAGTGTGTCGTGCGCGTTACCCACCGCGCTTGTTCACCGCTTAACCTACTGTCGAGACAGTGCTTGTTCACCGCGTGGCTTGTCGTTGAGAGCGCGCTTGTTCACCGTTGCACGGAGTTTGTTCAATTGATCTGCCCATGGCTCCTTGTAATCTGAACGGGTGAATGAAGGCGATCAGATCGGTGGCTACACGCTCGTATCCCAGCTGGGTGCGGGTGGCGCGGGTACCGTGTGGCTTGCAGAGGATGAGGGTGGCGATCGAGTTGCCCTCAAGCTTGTGCATCCTGCTTTGGCCGCCGACGAAGAATCTCGCCGTCGTCTGCAACGTGAAGCTGCGACCGTGAATTCGGTTCGCTCCGCCAGGGTTGCCCACGTCGTTGACATTGAAACCGATGCTTCGCAGCCCTTCATCGCGACCGAATATGTTGAGGGGCCGACGTTGGCCTCGTTGATGAATGGCCAGCCGCTTGCGCCGGAGTTGATTGCGGCGATTGCAGCCAGCCTCGCGCGCACGTTGATGGCTGTCCATGACGCGCGGATCGTTCACCGCGATATCAAGCCGTCGAATGTTATTTGTTCCCCGCACGGCCCGATTCTGATTGACTTCGGGATCGCAATGAGTGAAGCGGATGAGCATTTCACCCGCACCGGTCTGGTTTCAGGCACTGCCGGTTACACGGCTCCAGAGCTGTTGCGTGCTCGCCCGGCCGACGATGATTCAGACTGGTGGGCGTGGTCGGCGACCCTGCTCTCGATTGCGACCGGGCGTCCTCCGTACGGCACGGGCGACGTTCAGGCGATTATTACTCGTGTTCTGACGGGCGAGCCGGACACAGAGGGACTTCCGCTCTCATTTGCGCAGATCATTCACCAGGCTCTGTCTCCGGACGTGAATTCTCGCCCCGAACCCGACGAGGTCGTCGCAACGTTAGTCGAACTTTACGGTTTCCCCGGCGACGTCATGTCGATTAACCAGCTTGACTGGAGCGCCGCTTTCGCGAACCCCTACGTTTCCACTGTCCGCCCCGTTGTTGCAGATGAGCCCCGCGTTGTCGGCTCCTCGTTAGGGATGCTGGGGTGGTCCAACAATGACGAAACCGTTCAGTTTGGGGATTCTCCGCTTCACCCATCGACGAGGCCCCTTCCGCGCCCTGAAACTGATGAGTGGAATGTGGGGAGCGCGGCCTCGTCAATTCCCCAACTGGGAATGGGGCAAACGGTCAGTGACACCGCGGACTTTCAATCGCTGGCCTACCCGAATGGCGCACCTGCTGGCATGTATGGGCAGGCGGTCGGCGGATACGTGGATCCTCATGCGATGGCAGTTCCGGGTCAGTGGACGGGGTCGGGGGCGGATGAATTCGACGTCGATGACCGGTATGAGGACTTGGGATATGAAGCTGACCTTCCCAGAATCGTGTGGATCTTCGGGTGCATCATTGCGATGCCACTTGCTCTCATCCCCATGTTCGCAGGAGTGATGGGGACTGCTACGGTCATCGTGCTCATGTTTTTCATGGCGTTTGGTGGTGCGTTCCATCGGCATCGAGAAAACCGCCGTGTCCGGGCCGGCATTACGCGATCCAGTGATACCGCTGCGACCGTGGCCTCGTCGCCACTGCTCTTTATTCGCGCTCTGGTGCAGGTGACGTTTGGGCTAGCTATCGGTGGAATCGTCCCGTATCTCGCTTGGAATCTCTACACGGTTGCTCATGGCGGAAGCGGACAGTGGATGCGGCTACTGGACATTGTCCTGGCATCCGATCCGAATGCGACACTCGACCCCTTAGTAACCGAACCGATTGGCTCAATCGGCGTATGGATCGTTGTCCTAGCGACCATCGTTTCAGCCTGGTTGATGCCAACCTCTTCCGATCTAAGAGTTGGAACCAGCATGGCAGTCAGGCGACTGCTGGGCCCAGTATGGGTGCGTGCGATTGCTGGCCTCCTTGCCGTTGGCGTGGTAGGTGCCACATGGTTCCTTGTCACAGGAGGCGCACTCTGAACTGCATGTGCGCCTAACGCTAGGTAGGGTTGCCTTAAAGATGTGACCTGTGAAAGGAAAACCATGGCAGGCAAGAAGGTAACGGATACCTCCGTGCGCGCGAAGGCTCAGCAGATGCGCGAAGCGCAGGAAAAGGCTGAGCGTCGCACACGTTCAATCATCATCGCAGTCGTTACAGTCATCGTTATCGCGGTGATTGCGACCGTTGGTGTGATTATTTCTCAGCAGATTTCTGCAAAGAATGAAGCGCAGAACGCGAACCCCAGTGATTACTTGGGCGACTACGCGTCGGGCCAGCCGATTCGTTACTCGCATCTTGGTATCGGCCAGGTTGATGACTCTCTTCCGACCGTCACCGAATACTTCGACTACTCGTGCCACCACTGCGCGAATCTTGAGGTTCTGATTGGCAAAGACCTGCTCGCAGGCGCTGACAACGGCGAATACAACATTGAGTTCCAGCCCGTGAAGACGGTCGGCATGGAATACGCGAATGTCGCTACCTCTGCTTCGCTGATTGTAGCTCAGCGGGATCCTGAGCACTGGGGGGCTTTTCACCAGGGTCTGATGGCGTACTTTGCTGCCCAGTACAAGGCTGGTAACGGTACGGTGATTCAGAATGCGACGAACTCCTGGGAACAGGTGAAGACGATCGCTTCTCAGGTGGGCGTTTCGTCTGACGTGGTTTCGTCCCTGCCCGTGAACGTGGCCACCGACTATCTGACAACCGCCACCGACACGTGGAGCAACGCGAATTTCACGAACCGTGAGTCGAAAGGCACGCCGGAGTTCATTAAGGATCACACGGACAAGCTGACCTTGTCGGGCTCTGATTCTGCTTCGATCATGGCGTCCTTGCGTTCAGGACTTGGCCTTTGATGAGTTCGAAGAACTGACTAACGTGAAGTGCGGGGTCTTGGCCGATTGGTCGGGACCCCGTTCTTCATGGCACACTATGTGATGACGATTCGTTGAATTGTCGAAGCCGCCTTAGCTCAGTTGGTAGAGCAGCTGTCTTGTAAACAGCAGGTCATCGGTTCGAGTCCGATAGGCGGCTCCACTTAGACACCCATTTTGATACAACGCCTGGCTTGGCTGGGTAGCGAATCGGGATGGGTGTTTTTGCTTGTTATCGCGGGTTTTTGGGGTTATAGGCGCAAACGTGTGCTTTAGGTGGTGTGTCGTGGGTCTAGTGGGCGTGTCCGGCCCAGTCTTTGTATGGTCAGAGTCCTTCTTTTGGGGTGGGGGTTCCTTCCGGAATTTCGTGGTGTTTCTGGTCGGTGTGGTTGGGGGTTGTGGGGTGTGCGGGGGAGAGCCCATTCGCGTAAACGCCGCAGGGATTCCCTCTTACGGCAACTGCTTGGACTAAGCGGGAAGAATGCTCTTCCCAGCTCGGACTCGCCTGCGATAAATGCGCGGCCATGTGCCGCAACGCCTAGTTTTCCTGCTAGAGCAGATGGTCACGACACCGCAGTTCAGGCAACTCCTGCAGCAGCGAGCAGCAGAGGTCTTTTGTTCCCCGGGCTCGAGACGCTCTTGGCGCCGCCACTCATTGCAGCGCGCCGCATGGATCCCAAAATCAGTGGCACCTGTGCCAACGACACACCCGGATCACGAGCTAACGCAACACGCATCGCCTCCTGGCGGAACTCCTCCGAATGCCGCTTCGGCATAACAACTACTTCTCCCAGTCAGTCCAATACTTGCCAAACCAGTTGTCACCGGACAGTGTAGGAGAACCTGAAAGGCCGAAACCTATTGACGCAAGCAGAATTGCCTAGGTAACTTAGAGGCGGGAGCCGAGCGTGCAGCACCCGAATTCGACGGAAGAGTGGATCAAGGAGGATTCTATCGTGAAGGAAGTATTGGAGGCACCTCGTGCCTATGCTGGCAACAAGATCTGGCGTGCGCATGCGGCCGCAAAGCAGACTGGTCGTCATGTGGTTGATAGATTTGATAGTTTACTCATCAGGTATGACGCTTGGTTCCTGGTATTAATGGCAGTACTGCTAACAATTGCTGTAGTAGTCGCCACAGCCCTTGCCGTTTGGTGTGTAACCTACCAAGGTAAGAGGTTCACGGGGAGATGGGAATGGGGTAAATGGTACGTCTCAGTTTGGGCTGAATGCTCTTAAACGTATGACGAGAGATTCGACTGATTGATCGGAAAAGAGGGCTAGTGGAGGCGCTAAGTCTACAAAATGTATCGTTTGGATACTCAAAGGATCATGAAGTCTTAAAGAATCTTTCGCTCTCAGTGCAGTTTGGGGGGATCACCGGTCTAATCGGCCCGAACGGTTCAGGGAAATCTACCCTTATACGGGTGGCCGGTGATCTTCTCAAACCGCAAACTGGGGAAGTTCATGTATGCGCTGCCCCAAATGACGCAAAGGAAGCGAAGAGAAATTCGATTCTGGTAGCATCGAACGATTACCTGCCAGAGTTCTTGACTGGGGTTGAGTATCTACAGTTCATCCACAGGATGTACGGACTAAAATGCGATCTTCACGAACTTAAACGCTTGTTCATGCGCTACCAGATGGAACATCGTTGGGGAGATCTGATTGAGGATTATTCGCATGGGATGCGAAAGAAAGTTCAACTTATCGCAGCACTGATGGTGGCACGTCCTCTTACTATGATTGATGAAACTCCGAACGGCATAGATATAGAGGCTCTATATAGCTTTGAAGCTGACCTGCTCGAGTTGGCTGCCGGAGACCACGGAGTGCTCCTTTGTACTCATGACTTTGCTATGTTGGAGCGGATTGCTGACACCATAATCCTTTTGAGTCATGGTCGCATATTGGTACATGAAGATTGCCAGTCGCTGGTATCGAAATATGGGACTATCGATGCTTTCGTAAAGGATAGTATTACCCGAGATCAAGGTACCTGCGGTGAACGGTAACACGCTAAGGTTGGTTCGCTTTCTCTTCCTGTTTTTTATCCGCCGTCTGCTTGTTCATCGCGCAATGCAAAGCAGAATTTCAAAAGCAATGCTTTTGGCTACTGTAAGCGTCAGCTATGTCGGCTTTTGCATACTCACATTTATCGTGGTTCGGGGCATGGTTCTCGATGCCAGCGCGGTTCTGTTGGTAAGTCAGAGCATTTCTCTCACCGTAGGGTTGTGGACTCTACTGTTCTTTATCGTCGTTCGGGTTCTCTTCATGAAGGCGGGGAGATTAATAGAGCTTACACATACCTTCCCGGTCACAAATAAGCAGCGGATTCTCGCCTACACACTTTTTGAAGGAATGACAGTCTTATTCTGCGTTGCTTCAATAACTGCACCATTAACAGCTTCGGTTGTAATTCGTGGTGGTTTAGATGTGCTTCCTGAGATTGTGTTTGGGATCATTGTGCAAGTGATCGTTCTTTACTTGTTGTTAGATGCGATGTATCTCAGTTCCGACAGGGTGCTACACCTATTGCATATCGAGAGATGGCGCAGCATTTTGCTACCTTGTCTTTTCGGCGCAATGCTCTTTGGTGCGTACGTCTACGTTAAACGCGAGTCTGCAGAGTTTCTTGATGCATTTTATGAGCAACGCCCTTACTACGGGTACTCTCGCCTTTACGTTCTCCTGTATGACAGGATCGGCCTTCTCTTGGCGGGGAGTATTGTTATCGCCACGATGCTGGCTATAACCGCACTTATTATCTTGATAGCCCCGAATCATTACTCGCAATGGAAATATTTTTTCAATATTCCTATGCCGTATGCCTCGGGACTACTCGGTTCATGTCTGCGCGCCGTGATACGTAATGGGGAATTTCTTTTAGCGACGTTTTTCGTTTTATCTCTGTCGGTGGTTGTGCTTTGGATACCGGGATACTACCCGCCATACTGGTTGGCTATTATATCTCTTCAGGCAGTGTACGCAGTTACAACAATTGAGCCGATACGTAAAACGTATCGGTACCGACTAAATCCCTTGCGATATTACTTATATTTATCGGCACCATACTTGGTAGTCGAGATGTTGATCTCGTTCCCCATACTAGGATTAAGCATGGTGAAGGGGCTGGCCTTATTGGAAGCGTTAAAGACATTGTTTATCTGTGTGGTTGTTCTTATTGCTGCGCTCGCTGTGAGTATTTTCTTTCCAGCAGAGAGACATAATCCGTTTTCTGTGCTATTAGGAATTGTGACAGCTTTGGCGCTTGTGGTTTTAATAGCTTTTACCACGCTAATCTGGGAAATTCCGGACGAATACACGACTGTCGTATGGTTCTTAGTGGCATCGCTCTGTATGTATTATTCGATAATCGGCATTGCTTCGACACAAAGGAGGAACTACTATGCAGATATTTAAGCGGATTATTGCCGCGGCAACGCTCGCCTTAATTACCACAGCAGTCGTTTCCGGAGCTACCGTCATACTGCTTATGTTCACCAAGGGTAAGGAACTCGGTCACCACGTTGGGCTATTCGGAAGTCTTTTCTTTGATGCGCATGAAAGCGGTGCGGGTTCTGTAATGGTCGGTGTGGGCGTTGAGAATCCATTGGTATTGACTTTGGTATTTATTGGGATCTTCGCGATCTTTATGATATTTCTAAGCATTCTCTCAGTGTTGAGGAAGCGGAAGAAGTTTCTGGAACAGCGCGGAGCAAATGCTTATTAATGAACTCGCCGTACCTGTTGCGTGGTGTTTTTCAGGTTATTTCCGGATTTCTTAGAGCTTATGGGTGGCTTTTTTGCGCCGGCATTCTGATTTCTGGTGGCGTATTTGTTGTAGGCTTCCTCTACCAAGATAGGTTTCTTTTTGCTTTAGGATGCGCGTTCCTGAGGCACCTATTTTGTGGTATCGCCCTTGGATGTCTTATCCACGAGATGGCACATGTTGTTTTTATTTGTCTAACGATGAATGAGCTAATTCGTATTGAACTGGAATTTAATTTATTCCGATTTTCCGTACGTGGCATTGGGAGCAGTACCGGCCGCGGTATCTTTGCAACTGCTTTAAGCGGGCCGATAGCCGCGGTTGCATTCGGGGTTATTTTGAGCATTGTCTTCCCGAACTCTGGCTTGCTGGGATGGTACGCGCTTCATTTGCTATTTTTACTTCCCTTTTTTGGGGATGGAAGGGCGTTAGTAATTGGTGTTCGAAATTGGGGGTCTCAGGTGCGCGTCAATCGGTGACAACCTGTTTCGTTTACCTGCGACCGGCACCAGTAAGTTATAGTGAGATAGACGCCTTCTTCTGTTTGTCGGCGGGAGTTGGTCCGAAAACTCTTATATAATTGGGTGCCTTCCCGATGCGAACTGATTCTGTGTTGCTTTGCAGCTCCCAAATATGGGTCCGTTTCGGAATCGATATTGGGGAGGATGGAGTGATTGTAGATAGTCCTATTGTTGCTTTGTGGCGTGCGGAAACACGGTCGGTAAATGTTTGGAATCCGGTCTACCTGGGTTCGTACCTATGGGACTGCTAGTCGTAAGTCCGTACGATATGGATGTTAGTCACGTACTGAAGAATATTCGTATCGTAATGAACGCGTGGAAGGTTGCGAGCGCTTGTGATTTTACGCTTGCCCGATTTCAGCGAAGAGGAGATCCGTGACGCATTCACCATGCAGTCGCGACTCTGTCCCACCGCCGAGGCAAGAGGTTCTCGATGTGATCATCGCCCACACCTGCGATACCACCGAGCTAGGAGAATAACTCGCACGAGAAGCGCTCGCTCGTGAGGCAGTATTAGCCAGCCGGGGTTAGCCAGCTCGTCACCACCAACGCCACCCATGCTCAAGGACAAGACGCCTACGAACACGCCTTAGACCAGCTCTAAGCCGACTATGAACGTCACATCCATAACTACAACGATCTCGAGACACGGATCCGCCAGATCCTCGAAAAATGCCAACACATCGAGCAAGCTCACGCCTACCGTACCAACCACCCCAACCTGGACTACAGCGACGACGCATGGAACACGCTCGTCGATAACGCCACCATCCTGTCAACTGCACCCACCCAGACCCGTGTATCCAAATGGGTTGCTAAACATCTCGTTACACCCTTTTGTCTTAAGGTTTTATGAGCACTCAATCTGCTCGTGGGCCAGGTGTTCGGCAGTCTCAAGCTGGAATGTGGAGTGTTTGATTCCAACGGGGAAGTGCTTGGCGACGCAATTTTGTAGGCGGTCAAGAATCTGCTCGCTTCTGCCGGCCTGGAAAGCCTCTTCGCTGATGATGATGTGTGCTGTCAGGACGGGCATACCCGTTGCGACGGTCCACGCGTGCAGGTCGTGGATTGCCTCGACGCCTTCAATGCGGAGCATGTGATCGCGCACCTCGGCAAGGTCGAGGTTCTCGGGAGTAAATCCCATCAGAACCATGCCGGCGCTACGAAGCAGAAGTGCTGCTCTGGGGAAGATGAGTACGACGATCAACAGGGAAGCGAGGGCGTCCGCTCGGGTCCAGTTGGTGTAATGGATAATCGCGGCAGCAACGATAACGCCGATCGACCCTAGGGCGTCGTTCGCAACCTCCAAGAAAGCGGCGCGCATATTGAGGTTCGCTTCGCGACCCCCCATGAGAACCACCAGTGATGCGACGTTTGCGACCAGACCAATAACGCCCATGATGAGCATTCCGCCAGATTCGATCTGGGGAGGGTTGACGAGGTTTATCGCGGCGCGCACGGCAACGATGATGCCGATAACGGCGAGCCCGCCAGCCTGGATAGCAGCGCCGATAATCTCGGCGCGACGCAACCCCCACGTCGAACGGTCAGTCGCAGGTTTGTGAGCCAGGTGGGCGACAACAAGTGCCAATACGAGGCCCGCAGAATCCGCTGTCATGTGGCCGGCGTCGGCAAGAAGAGCCAGTGAATCGGTCAGGATTGCGACGACAACTTCGCTCACCAGGATGAATGCGGTGATGCCAAGTGCGATCGCAAGGCGTGTGCGTGACGCATTCGTCCCGTGACTATGTGTGTGACCGTGAGCGTCATCGTGGTGATGAGCGTGCTCGTTTTCGTGCCCCATGACCATCCTGTCGTCGAATCAATCGAGCACGGCCTCGTGAAACCATCATCTGTACCAGCGCGTAGAGTGCGGAAAACTTGAATGGAGCCAAGAGGCGTGCATCTAAGTAAGTCATACCTTAGTTGCTTGGTTCTTTCTTAGGAAAAAAGTCGCTTTTTGTGTGAGTGAGAGGCTCTCGTAGACGGTTTTAATGAAAATATGACCTGATGTGACCACTGCGTTTTCGGTTGAGTGAGTCCATGTGTCAGGAGCGTGGAATCGAGCCTGCCGAAGAATAGCCGGTGGTACTTGCCCGTAGGATTAAGGCAGTAATTGATAAGGGAGCTCCAATGACGACGCTGAAAGAACTGACGACCTTCCACGTTGGGGGGCCGGTTGCTACCTATATTCTTGCCGATTCGCGTTCCGATCTGATCGCAGCCTTTGACAACGCAGACACGGTTGATTTCCCAATTCTGATGATCGGCGGTGGCTCAAATATTCTTGCCTCCGACGAGCCATTCGAAGGCGTCGTCGTCAAAGATGGGCGTCAGCAGATCACTCGTTATGAGAGCTCAGACGACACCGTTCTCGTCACGGCGACCGCCGGCACCGTCTGGGACAAATTCGTTCAGTGGACCCTTGCCGAAGGCCTCTCGGGCATCGAAGCCCTGTCCGGCATCCCCGGAACCGTCGGAGCTGCGCCTGTCCAAAACGTTGGAGCCTACGGTCACGAGATCGCTGACACGCTTGCCTACGTTGACGTCTGGGATCGCGGTGAACAGTGCGAGAAGCGCTTGAATGCATCCGAACTGGGTCTTGCCTACCGTGAGTCGATTATTAAGCGCTCAGTCCGCGAAGGCGACGACCAGGGACGTATATGGGGGCCGACCGGGCGTTGGGTCGTCCTCGAAGCTACGTTCCGTCTCACAATCTCCGATCAGTCCGCGCCCGTCCTGTACCGCGAACTCGCGAATCGCTTGGGCATTGAACAAGGGCAGAGCGCAAATGCTCAGCTTGTGCGTGATACTGTCCTTGAGCTCCGCACGTCAAAGGGCATGGTGCTCGACCCCAACAACCACGATTCGTGGAGTGCCGGTTCCTTCTTCACGAACCCCATCATCGATGCCGAAACCGCTGCCACGCTCCCACTCGAAGCCCCACGCTTTGACGCTGGAAATGGCATGACGAAAACGTCAGCTGCATGGTTGATCGACCACGCGGGCTTCACGAAAGGCTGGGCAGTGGACGGAGCGCGCGAAAACGGCGCTTCGCTGTCAACGAAACACGTTCTTGCCCTGACCAACCGCGGGGATGCCACCAGCGACGAGGTCGTCGAGCTTGCGCTCGCGGTCCGCGCCGGCGTCCAAGAAAAATTTGGCATTACCCTAGTCCCCGAGCCTGTCGCGGTTGGGGTCAGCTGGTAGCGTCCGCTTCCGCTTTTTCGACGGTTTACGAGGTCTCCGCTGAGTCGTTGTAACCGTCGTATGGGGGCGTGTTGAGCCACGCCTGAATGTGGGCGTGCCATTGGCTCTTCGAAGCGCTTGATGCCAGGGAAGCGTTGATTGACTGAGAAGCCAAGTCTGCGATCTGTTGATCGGACAGAATAAAGGTGTCGCGTGCTCGTGCGTACTGTTCGACCAGTCGCGAACGGAATAACAGCGGGTCATCTGCTCCCAGTGCCACCGTTGCCCCGTATTTCATAAGAACAGGCAGGGGAACGTGTGAAAAGTCCTGGTAGACCCCCAAATGGACGTTTGAGGTCGGGCAGACTTCGAAAGCAACGCCTTCGTCAATGAGCCTGCGAAGCAGGTCGGGGTCTTCCGTTGTACGCACGCCGTGGCCGAGTCGCGCCGGGTTGAGCGCGGTGACAACATTGCGTACTGACTCCGGTCCTAGCAGCTCGCCACCGTGGGGAAGAGAAGCCAATCCTGCGCGTCGTGCGATGCCGAAGGCCGCACCAAACTCACTGGTTGTGCCCACGCGTTCGTCATTCGACAAGCCGAAACCGATGACCTTGCCTGGACCTTCACCAGCATATTGCGCGGCTAATCGTGCCAGAACTCGGGCATCGAGAGGATGTCGGATACGCGATGCGGCAACGATAATTCCCACTTCCACGCCCGTATCGCGCCACGCCTGTCGGGCCTCGTCAAGGATGATTTCGAGAGCCGGAGTGATGCCACCAACCCAGGGGGCGTACGAGGTCGGATCCACCTGCATTTCAAGGCGAACTGATCCCTCTTTCGCGTCGTCTTCTACAGCTTCACGGACGATGCGTCGCATGGCGGATTCTGAGCGCACCAGATGGCGCGCAGAATCGTAGGAACGTTGGAAGCGGAACCAGCCTCGTCCGTCGGCGGGGACTTTTAACGGATCGATGGCCAGAAGGTGGCTGGGCAAACGAACGCCCTGCTCATCGGCCAGGTCAATCAGAGTCTGCGGGCGCATTGCTCCAGTGAAATGCAGGTGCAGATGCGCTTTCGGTAGACGCGACAAATCGCGTCGACCAGGTGTTTGGTGTGCCGTGGCAGTCAGATTCGGTTGGGTTGGGCGTGCGCGTTTGGCCTGGTCAGTGAATCGGCGGATGGGGGACGAGGCGACGAACTGGGACATCAGTGCCTGTCCAGCCAGGCTGCGATGTCTTTAATCAGGCCTGGACCCTCGGGTTCGTTGAGTACCTCGTGGTACGCGCCGTCAATGATTCGCAGGTGAATATCAGCATTGGGGTGTGATGCCAGTGCGTTCTGAACGAAAGTTTTCGAGCCGTTCAACGACGCCAACTGGTCTGCGTTTCCGTGAAGGATCAGCATGGGAGTCGTGGCGCGGTGAGCATTCTTCAGGACACGGTCGCCCTGAGTGATCATTGTTGCTCCCGTGATCAGAGGAACGCCACCCGTGTAGTTGAGTGGATCAGCATCGAACGCTTCTTGGACTCTGGGGTCTCGAGAGAGGATGGAAGGGGCATCTGCTTTGCGAGGCTTCTGTGCCGTCACAGCGGGGAAAACGCGCGCAAGCGGAAGCAGGCAGCGAGCCACGCCAGCTGGCAACGGAGGAAGCGGGCGGAATGCTGGGCCCGTCAAGACCGCACCGGTCACGTTCGAGGGAGCCAGAAGAAGCGATGCGGCGGTAATCAAACCACCCATGGAATGGCCAAAGAGGAAGAGGTCCGATGTGCGCGCGTGCGCTAACACAATGCGTCGGGCGTCGAGATGATCCTTGATGAGGCGACCAACATCAACCTGCGAACGTGGGCCTGGGGACGTGCCGTGAGCATAGTGATCGTAGAACGCGATATCGTAACCAGCTTCAACAAGTCCGTCTTGCAGGGGAAGAAAACGGCCCGAGTGCTCAGCATATCCATGGCAGAGCAAGACGGCGCCCTTCGGGGTGTCCGTTGACGCGGAACGATACTGGATATTCATGCACTCTATTGTGACAGGTGGAAGGCAGTTTGTGCCGAATACGGGATGGCTCTGAGAACCTGTGCGGTTCTCAGAGCCGTCCGTTCGTCCAGACATGCCATGCGTGAACAGAATGCAGACCCTTTGTGGGTGGTCTACATCCTGGGCGCGAGGTCGTGGGGAGGTGCTAGTAAGGCCTAGTCTCAGTGCGCTTGCGCGAGAAGCTCCTGAATACGACCGACACCTTCAACAAGGTCGCCGTCAGACAGGGCGTAGGAGAGACGAATGAAGCCAGATGGGCCGAACGCTTCGCCGGGCACCACAGCAACCTCAACCTCTTCGAGGATCAGGTCGGCAAGCTCAGCCGACGTTGTGGGGACCTTGCCACGGATTTCGCGACCCAGAATGCCTTCGACGCTCGGGTAGGCGTAGAACGCGCCCTTCGGGGTCGGAACATCGAGGCCGTCGATTTGGGAAAGCATCGAGATCATGGTCTTGCGCCTGCGGTCGAATGCCTCACGCATGGAATGAACAGCGTCGAGAGGGCCAGTGACAGCTTCCAAGGCTGCACGCTGAGCCATATTCGATACGTTCGAGGTCAAGTGTGACTGGAACGAGGTTGCAGCCTTCACAATGTCAGTTGGAGCAATCATCCAACCAACACGCCAGCCGGTCATTGCGTAGGTCTTCGCCACACCGTTCAACACGATGGTCTGATTGGCAAGCTCTGGAAGAAGCTTCACCATATGAGCCGGCTCGGCATCTTCATAGAGCAAGTGCTCGTAAATTTCGTCAGTGATAATCCAAATGCCGTGTTCAAGAGCCCATTCGCCAATCGCGCGAGCCTCTGCAGGAGTGTAAACAGCGCCGGTCGGGTTCGAAGGCGAGCAGTGCAACAGAAGCTTCGTCTTTTCCGTACGAGCAGCTTCGAGCTGTTCGACGGTCACCTTGTAATTCTGATCGGCACCAGCGAAAACGGGAACCGTGACACCACCGGCAAGCTTGATGACTTCCGGATAGGTCGTCCAGTAGGGAGTCGGAAGAAGGGCCTCGTCCCCCGGATCCAAAATGGAAGCGAAAGCCTGGAATACGGCCTGCTTACCGCCATTGGTGACCAGCACCTGTAGCGGATCAACTTCGTAGCCGGAATCGCGCAGAGTCTTTGCAGCAATTGCTTCGCGCAAAGCTGGAAGGCCGGCCGCCGGAGTGTAGCGGTGCATCGCCGGCTCGCGCGCTGCGCGGACGGCGGCCTCGACAATATTGTCGGGGGTGGGGAAGTCAGGCTCACCTGCGCCGAAGCCGATGACGGGACGACCCGCAGCTTTCAGTGCTTTCGCCTTCGCGTCAACCGCGAGAGTGGCTGAAGGGGTGATAGCGGCAAAACGTGCGCTGACGCGCGATCGAGGTGTTGTGCTCATAGGGCTATCGTCGCATTAAGTGGGACTGTTCGGTAGTCTAATTCCGAATATCAAGCACCTCGCAACACTCCCCAGTTGGACAGTTGAAAAGATTTTCCATAGACTCGTTCCCGCACGTTCTACGACGTGTAGTAGGGCAGTGGCGCAATTGGTAGCGCACCGGTCTCCAAAACCGGCGGTTGTGGGTTCGAGTCCCGCCTGCCCTGCCACTAATCTTTAGACACGAATTCAGGAGGGACCCCGTGGCTGACGCAACGGCATCAAACATGCCAGCGAAAACAGATCGCACGAAGTCTGGCGCTACGCCGTCCCGTGACTCCCACGAAGAAGAGGCTCAGAAGAAGCCGAATATTTTCGTCAGAATGTGGACTTTCTTCCTTCAAGTGATTGAAGAAATGAAGAAGGTCGTCTACCCGACTGGCTCTGAAACGTGGACCTACTTCGTTGTCGTGGTCGTTTTTGTGGCCGTAATCATGGCTTTCACTGGTCTTTTGGACCTCGGATTCGGTAGACTGAACGCACTGATATTCAGCTGAAGCTGATGCGAACCCGCCCGCAGGTACTGCAGGCGGGTTTCTTCTAGGCTTCGGCACTCAACTTTCCGCTAGGAAACTAGCGCCCAGGAGGAACGCGTGAGCGAAGAGAATCTGCCTGTCGAAATCGACGAGGCCGCCCAGGCTGAACTGACCGAAAACCCCGCTGAAGCGGCGGAAGAAGAAATCGCCAGCGTTGAGCAGACGGTTGAAGCTGAAGCTGGCGGGGAAGAGGGCGACATTGATCCCCTCGAGAAGTTCCGCAATGAGATCATGATGATCCCCGGTGACTGGTACGTCTTGCACACCTACTCCGGTCACGAGCGCAAGGTGAAGGCGAACCTCGAACAGCGCGTTCAAAGCCAGAACATGACCGATAAGGTCTTCCGCGTCGAGGTTCCGGACGAGTACATCACCGAGTTCCGCGGTTCGGTGAAGAAGCGTGTTCGCCACGTTCGTATTCCTGGCTATGTCGTCGTCTGCATGGACTTTGATGAAGAGTCGTACCGCATGGTCAAGGACACACCGGCTGTCACCGGCTTCGTTGGAGACCAGCGCAACCCGGTTCCGCTCAGCATTGATGAGGTCGTTGACCTGCTGAAGTACAACATCCTTGAAGAAGCTGGCCCGCAGGTCCCTGCCACGGCTCAGGTCAAGGAAGAGATCCGCGTGGCCTTCGAGGTCGGCGAGATCGTCACTGTCATCGATGGCCCGTTCGAGTCGCTGGAAGCGACTATTTCCGAGATCTCGCCCGAGACCGAGAAGCTCAAGGTTCTCGTCACGATCTTCGAACGCGAGACTCCGCTTGAACTTGGTTTCGACCAGGTTGCCAAGCGCGAAGACTGACCAAAGAGTGAAGTCGCGCACCCGAACTTGGGAACATGGGCGGGTGCACGATAGCATTGCACTTCGTGTGTAGTGGGTTCAGTGCGCCTTCGTCGCTCCACCTCTACATGCGACCAGAAGGAATTCCGTTCTTCTGGTAATTGAACAAGAAAGACCCGAAATATGGCACCGAAGAAGAAGGTCACCGGCCTGATCAAGCTTCAGATCGCAGCCGGCGCCGCAACCCCCGCACCTCCGGTTGGTCCCGCACTGGGCCAGCACGGTGTGAACATCGTCGAGTTCACGAAGGCGTACAACGCTGCAACTGAGTCGCAGCGCGGTTCGATCGTTCCGGTTGAAATCACCGTTTACGAAGACCGTACGTTCACCTTCGTTCTGAAGACTCCGCCGGCTTCCGAAATGATCAAGAAGGCCGCTGGCCTCCAGAAGGGCTCCGGCACCCCGAACACTGTGAAGGTTGGCTCCATCACCATGGACCAGGCTCGCGAAATCGGACAGGCAAAGATGGTCGACCTCAACGCGAACGACATCGAAGCCGCAGCCAAGATCATCGCCGGCACCGCCCGCTCCATGGGCATCGTCGTCGAAGGCTGACCCCAAACTATTTCCCGTGGTAGGGCATGCGCTGCCCGGAACCCACAACTGCAAGGAGAAGAAGCAGAATGACTAAGCGCTCCAAGAGCTACCGCGCCGCGGCTGAAAAGATTCACGCGGACATTCTTTACACCCCTCTCGAGGCCATGAAGCTGGCCAAGGAGACCACCGTCACCAAGTTCGATTCGACCGTCGAGGTCGTCTTTCGACTGGGTGTTGATCCTCGCAAGGCTGACCAGATGGTGCGCGGCACCGTCTCGCTGCCTCACGGCACCGGCAAGACCTCCCGGGTCTTGGTCTTCGCTGTTGGTGAGCGTGCGCAGGATGCAATCGACGCTGGTGCTGACGAGGTCGGCGGCGACGAGCTCATCGAAAAGGTTGCTAAGGGCTACACCGACTTTGATGTCGCCGTTGCAACCCCGGACCTCATGGGCAAGGTTGGTCGCCTCGGTCGCGTCCTCGGCCCGCGTGGTTTGATGCCGAACCCGAAGACCGGCACGGTCACCATGGACGTCGCGAAGGCGATCAAGGAGATCAAGGGTGGTCGTATTGAGTTCCGTGTCGACAAGCACTCGAACCTTGCGTTCATCGTTGGCAAGTCCTCTTTCACCGCAGAACAGCTCGCCGAGAACTACGGCGCTGTCCTGGACGAAATCCTTCGTCTGAAGCCGGCTTCCGCCAAGGGGCGCTACATCTCGAAGGCAACCGTCTCCACCACGATGGGTCCGGGCATCCCGCTCGACGCCACGAAGACGAAGAACGTCGCAACTGCTGACGCTTCCTGATGTTGGACTCCCTGTAGGGGAATGGAACATTGACGTATGAGTGGGCTTGATTGGCTTAAACACCAATCAAGCCCACTCACGTTTTATGTTCATGGGTCGTGTGAGTGAGTATTGAGGTCTGCGTGCCCTACTGCACATCAGCGCGACTGGATTTGCTTCACCTCATCCTGCTAGTCTGGTCACTGCCGAAGACCGTCGGTTTCTCAGGAAACTGAGATGAAATGCGAAAGCTGTCGACGTAGGTGAGTGACTAGTCAGCAATGACTACACCGGACTTTTATGCCCGACACGAACCTACGTGTCGGGCTTTTTCATTACTCGGCGGTCACTTATCTGGAAGGAGGACCATGGCGAGGTCTGACAAGGTAGCAGCAGTTGCCGAACTCGTGGAACGTTTCCGCGCGTCTGACGCTGTCCTGCTCACTGAGTATCGCGGCCTGACCGTTGGCCAGCTCAAGCAGCTGCGTCGCGGACTGGGCGAAAACGCGAGCTACGCCGTGGTGAAGAACACGCTGGCAAGGCTGGCAGCACAGGAAGTCGGCCTCGGCTTCCTCGCTGAGGACCTCAAGGGGCCGACCGCTATTGCTTTCGTCACCGGTGAGCCTGTTGAGGCTGCCAAGACGCTGCGTGATTTTGCCAAGGAAACCCCCCAGCTCGTCCTGAAGTCGGGCGCAATGGACGGCGCAGCGCTGTCCGTTGAGGGTGTTAAGAAGCTTGCTGATCTGGAATCCCGCGAGGTTCTGCTGGCCAAGACTGCCGGCGCCCTCAAGGCGAAGATTTCGCAGGCGGCGTACGCATTCAACGCGCTTCCGTCCAAGACGGTGCGCACCATCGATGCTCTGCGTGCACAGCAGGGCGAAGCGGCCTGAAGCGACAGGCCCCGCGCGTTCGATTTGTAACCGCGTGGAACTCACCAACAATCTGCTCGCAAGGCAGGCCAATTAGGAAGGATGCCAATCATGGCAAAGCTCTCCAACGATGAGCTCATCGAAGCTTTCAAGGAAATGTCCCTCATCGAGCTCTCTGACTTCGTCAAGCTCTTCGAAGAGACCTTCGACGTCACTGCTGCCGCTCCGGCTGCTGTCGCCGTTGCTGCTGCTCCGGCTGCTGCTGAAGCTGCTGAAGAAAAGGACGAGTTCGAGGTTGTCCTCGAGTCCGCAGGTGACAAGAAGATCGCAGTTGTCAAGGCTGTCAAGAACCTCACCGGTCTCGGCCTGAAGGAAGCCAAGGATCTTGTTGACGGCGCACCGTCGACAATCTTCGAAGCTGCCAAGAAGGACGACGCTGAGAAGGCAAAGGCTGAAATCGAAGAAGCAGGCGGCAAGGTCACCCTTAAGTGATTTCGCCTTCTTACCTGACCAGCCTTTGTGCGCATAGAAGGTAAGAAACGCTTCAGCGATTCATTCGCTTGAAACTGTCCCCTGGGAGTGATTCCCGGGGGACAGTTTTTGCCTGATGGGTCCTGTTTATGCGGTGTTTCAAAATGAGGCGTGCACCACGCAGAGTCAATTTGCAATCAGCGGTTGAACTTCGGCATAATTAACAGGTCGCAATCCCGCGTAGCTCAACGGCAGAGCATCCGACTGTTAATCGGACGGTTACTGGTTCGAATCCAGTCGCGGGAGCCATATAACTGGGGCTTCAGTGAGTAACTCACTGAAGCCCCAGTTTTTGGGCTAACGCCCATTTTTGTGTCGTTTTTGGTGTTTTGGCTGGCGGTGCTTTGTAATTTGGGGTTTGGTTAGCTTTTTGGGCCTGTTTTCTAAGAGGTGTTGACTTCGGGTATGGGTTAATACCCAAAATTAGTTGCTTATGGTGGCGTGTTGTTAGTTTCTGAGCCAGCCTTTGCGGATGGTGAGGCCG